>NZ_BLLN01000001.1:300000-406403 GCF_011170125.1 Streptomyces diastaticus subsp. diastaticus
CCGTCCTGTGCGACGCCGGGATCACCCTGCGCCGGCTGGCCGAACTCCTGCTGCCGCTGGGCTGGTTCGTGCCCGTACCGCCGGGCGCCGAGCGGATCACGGTGGGCGGCGCGGTCGGCGCGGACCTGCACGGCCCCAACCACCACCGCGCCGGCTCCTTCGCCCGCCACCTCCTCTCCTTCGAACTCCTCACCGCCGACGGCTCGGTGCACGTCGTGGACCGGGGGACCCCGCTGTTCGACGCCACCACCGGCGGTCTCGGCCTGACCGGAGTGGTCCTCACCGCCACCCTCCAGCTCCAGCCGGTCGCCACCTCGCTGCTGCTGACCGGATCGGACCGCGCCGGGGACCTGGACGAGCTGATGGCCCGGCTCTGCGACGCCGACCTGCGCCACACCTACGCCACCGCCCGCGTCGACCTGCTCGCCCGGGGTGCCGCCACCGGCCGCGGCACCGTGCTCCACGCCGACCACGCCCCGCCGGAGGCCCTCCCGGCCCGGCTCGCCCGCCGCCCGCTGGCCACCCGGCCGCACCTGCCGGGCACCCCGCAGCTGCCGCAGCGTCTCGTCCCGCCGATGGCCGCCGACCGGCCGCTGGGCCGCCGGGCCCTCGGCCTCCTGAACGACCTGCGGCACCGGTCGGCACCGCGCAGCCGCGCCGGTACGCTGCGGGGCCTCGCCGCGGCCCTGCCGGCGCTGGACGGCGGCCACGCGCTGGGGCGCGGCGGCGGCACGGTGGCGTACCGGTGCGCGGTCGGGCACGGCGGGGAGGACGTGCTGCGGCACGTCGTGCGCCGGGTCGCGGAGCAGGGTTGCGCGGCCCGGCCGGGGCTGCTGAAGCGGTTCGGTGAGGGGTCGCCGGGCTGGCTGTCCTTCCCGGCGCGCGGCTGGGGCCTGTCGCTGGAACTGCCCGCGGGCGCGGCCGGGCTGGGCGTCCTCCTCGACGAGCTGGACGAGGAGGTGGCGGCGGCCGGCGGCCGGGTCTGCCTGGCCCGGGACCGCAGGCTGCGGCCGGAGCTGCTGCCCTCGATGTATCCACTGCTGGACGACTTCCGGGAGTTGCGGGCCGCGGTGGACCCGGACGCGGTCTTCACCTCCGACCTCGCCCGGCGGCTGGGCCTGTGAGCCGGCCCGCGGGCCTCCCGCGAAGGAGCGGCTTGTCCACCGACGTCTCCGGGCTCCCCCGGTCCCTGCTGGTCCTCGGCGGTACCTCGGCCATCGGCCTGGCCACCGCGCGCCGTCTGATCGCCCGCGGGGCCCGGCTGGTCCACCTGGCGGGCCGCCCCTCCCCCGCGCTGGAGAAGGCCGCCGAGGAGCTGGCCCGGCTCGGGGCGGAGGTCCGGACGGTGGCCTTCGACGCGCTGGCCCCCGCCTCCCACCAGGCTTCCCTGGAGCCGGTGTTCGCCTCCGGGGACGTGGACACGGTGCTCCTGGCCTTCGGCGTCGCGGGCGATCAGGCCCGTGACGAGAGCCGCCCGCTGGACGCGGTCCGCGTCGCGCAGACCAACTACACGGGCGCGGTCGGCGCCGGGCTGCTCTGCGGCGCCGCCCTCCAGGAGCAGGGCCACGGCACCCTGGTCGTCCTCTCCTCTGCCGCCGGGGTGCGGGCCCGCCGCGCCGACTTCATCTACGGCTCCTCCAAGGCGGGCCTGGACGCCTTCGCGCAGGGGCTGGGCGACGCCCTGCACGGCACGGGCGCGCGGGTGATGGTGGTCCGCCCCGGCACGGTCCTCGGCCCGGGCGACCCGCGCGGCGACGCCCGCCTGACCACCACCCCCGGGCAGGTGGCCGCCGCGGTCGAACTGGGCCTGCGCCGGGGCTCGGAGACGGTGTGGGTGCCCGGCGGGCTGCGGCTGGTGATGTCGGCCGTACGGAACCTGCCGCGGCCGCTCTTCCGCCGCCTGACGGTCTGAGGTCCCGGGCACGGCCGGCGTGGGGAGGCGGAGAGGGGGCCGCCCCTCGCGCGAGCGGCGCGAGGGGCGGCCCCCGAGGGCGGCTCCCCATGGGGGAGGGAGCCGCGCCGCCGCCCGGGTGAGGCGGCAGGGCTGTCACGCGGCGGCCGGGGCCGCCCCGGGTCAGCGGGTCCCGGCGACCGCCTCGGCGAGGCCGTTGGCCCACAGCTGCTCGACCCGGGAGCGCTCGGCGGCGTCCGGCTGGGCGTTGGTGCAGGACGGGCCGGGGCCGCCGCCCGACATCAGCTGGCTGCACGGGCCCGAGTAGGTGTCGGGCAGGCCGAGCACGTGGCCGGTCTCGTGGGTGGTCACGCGGGTCGAGTCGTACTGCTGGTTCTGGGCGTAGTCGAGGAAGATGTAGCCGCGGCCGTGCCCGTCGGTGCTGGCGTACGAGCCGCGCGGGTCGTTGCCCTCGCGGTACGTGAAGTCGGCGTTCGAGCCTTCCTGGAGGCGGACGTTGGAGACCGCGCCGTTCCAGATCGAGGTGGAGCTGGCGATCTGCGAGCGGAAGGTGGGGGCGCCGGAGGCGTCGTAGGTGACGGTGACGGCCTGCGCGCCCGGGTTGGCGGCGCGCTTCTCGGCGACGGCCTTCATGACCGCCTTCTGGAAGGCGGCGGTGGCGGCGGCGTTCTCACCGGACGCCTCGTAGGCGGCGACCGAGCGCGGGGTGGAGGTCTCGGCGGCGGCCGAGGCGGGGGCGACGGAGCCGAGGGCGGCGGCGACGGCGAGGCCGAGCCCGGTAAGGGCGGCGGCGGTCCGGGGCATACGCATGTGGGGGTCTCCTGACTGTCCGCGGCACGGGCGGAGTGGGGTCCGCCGCGTACCGGACCGAGGAGTTCGGTCCGGGAACGAGTCTGGAGCGCGCCGGCGCCGGGCACATGATGCCAACCAGCGATAACCCGGTCCTATATGGCCGGTCAGTTGCCGGACGGTTCCGGGTGGTTGTGGGCATTTGGCGTGCTTGGGACCACTGGCGGGGCGGGCGGGGCGCTTCTAGCCTCGGTGCATGGAGCTTGAGGTGCGTCACCTCCGCGCGCTCTGCGCCATCGCCGACACCGGGAGCGTGCGCCGTGCCGCACGCGAACTCGGCGTGAGCCAGCCCGCGCTCACCACCCAACTGCGCCGCATCGAGCAGAGCCTGGGCGCCGAACTCTTCCACCGGGGCCGCGACGGCTGCCGCCCGACGCTGCTGGGCCGCACGGTGCTCTCCCGGGCCCGCACCGTGGTCGACTCGATGGCGGTGCTGGTCGAGGAGGCCCGCGCCGAGGCCGCCGCGCTCGGCCGCCCGGGGCCGCGGCTACGGGTCGGCTCGACCGCGAGCCGCATCGTCGGCGACTGGCTGCGCCGGCTGCGGGGACGGATGCCGGAGACCGACATCACCCTCCAGGTCGACGTGTCGGCCACCGTGCTGCTCCGCTCCCTGCGGGCCGGGCGTCTGGACCTCGTCTTCGTCCACGAGGTGGAGGGCAGTCCGCTGCGCGTCCCCGACGGTCTGGTGCAGCACACCCTGCTGGAACGCGAACCGCAGTTCATCTCACTGGCGCCGGACCATCCGGCCGCCGCCCGCCAGGTGGTCGACCTGGCCGACCTCGCCCACGACCGGTGGATGGTCGACCCCTCGGTGGACGGCGAGTGGGACGGCGTACGCCGGGTGCTGGCCGCCGCCGGGATCGACCCCCCGGTGCTGCACGGCGACTACCTGACCACCGCTTCCCTGGTGGCGCTCGGCGAGGCCGTCGCCCCCTGCCAGCCCACCTCGGGCCCGCGCGACGACATGGTCATCCGGCCGCTGCGCGACGACCCGCTCGCCGTCCGCCTGCTGCTGGTCACCCCGCCGCGCTGCCCCGCCGCCGGCCCCGCCTACGAGGAGCTGACCGCCGCCTACCGGGCGGCGGCCCTGCGGGCGGGCCCGTACCGCGAATGGCTGGCGGGGGCGCCGGAGCGGCCGGGCGCGCTGCTGGGCGGGTGACCCCGCCCGCGCGTACGCCGGTTCAGTACCCGCGCCCCACCCGCACCGCCAGCTCCGGCACCCTGCCCTCCCGCAGCGCCTGCCACCCGGCGCGGAAGTCCTCGGTGATGTCGGTGTCGGCGGTGATGCCGGCCGAGTGGGAGGTCACGGTGGTACGCGGCAGCTCCCAGACGGGGTGGCCGGGGGCCGGGGGCTCGTCGGCGAGGACGTCGAGGACGGCGGCGGAGACCTGCCCGGCGGCCAGGGCGCGGCCCAGCGCCGGGAGGCTGACCGTGCCGCCGCGGCCGACGTTGAGGAAGGTGGCGCCGCCCAGCGCGGACAGCCGGGTGTCGGCGAAGAAGTCGCGGGTGGCCTCGGTCAGCGGCAGCGCGTCCACCACGAACCGGGCGCGGCCGAGCCAGGCCCCGTCCTCCTCGGCGGTGACCCGCTCGTCGAAGGGCCCGCCCGGCGCGTGCTCGCCGCGCCCCACGCCGACGGTGCGCACCCCGGCCGCGCGCAGCGCCTCGGCGACGGCGGTGCCGATCCGGCCGGTGCCGTAGACCAGGGCGGTCTGCCCGGCGGCCAGTTCGGAGGGCTCGCGGCGCCAGGTGCGGGCGGCGGTGCGGGCGAGGTGGCCGGGGACGCCCTGGCAGTCGGCGAGCACCCAGGCGAGCGCGTACTGGCCGATCCGCTCGCCCATCCGGCCGACGGTGCGGGTCAGCAGCACTCCGGCGGGCCAGCCGCCGTCGAGCAGGGCGTCGACCCCGGCGTTGACGCTGTGGAACCAGCGGACCCGGGGGTCGCCGCGCAGGGCGGGCGGCAGGGTGGGGCCGACCAGGACGAGCGGAGCGTCCGCGGCCCCGTGCGCGCCGGTGAGCCGCCCGGCGGTGTCGTAGGCGAGGACCGGGCGGCCGGTGAGCGCGGCCAGTTCACCGGCGACGGCGGGGCCGGTGCCGGGGCCCACGGCGAGGGTGGCCCGGTCCAGCAGGCCGGCGGGGAGGGGCGGGGCGGACATGGCGGGTCTCCTTCGGCGTGGGGCGGGGTGCGGGCGCGGCCCGGCGGGCGGTCAGCGGGTGGCGTGCAGGGCCACGGGGCGGCTGAAGGGGTTGCCGCCCTGCATGACCGCGAGGTGGCCGACGACGACGATCCGGTCGGTGCCGGGGACGACGGCGGCCTCGGCGACCCCGAGTCCCTGCCGGGCGTTCTCGCGGACCTCGCCACCGGTGGGCAGCCGGGGGCGGTCGAGCTTGTGGCAGCGGCCGTCGGCGGCCTGGTACCAGAGGTTCTCGTACAGGGTGCCGGTGTCGCCGTCGACCAGCAGCGGGGGGCGGGTGCCGCAGGCGCCCTCCGCCTCGGGCAGGTCGCGCCACCGCTTGCCGTCCCAGCGCAGCCGGAGGTGTTCGTCGTCGGGTTCCTCCTCCACCTCGCCGTGGTTGAAGGAGTGCCGGCCGAACGCGTGGACCTCGTCGGGGGCGACGGCGACGACGGTGTCGAGCGCGGCGCCCGCCTCTGGCGGGACCGGGTCGGGGAACCGTCGCAGCGGGGTGTCGACGGCCGTCCAGCGGGTGCCGTCGTAGTGGTGGGCGGCGGTCTGGTTCATCTCCTGGCCGTCGCCGCCGATGCCGGGGCCCTCGGAGCGGTGTCCGACGGCCCAGAGGTCGTCGCCGGAGGTCCCGTCGAGGGCGGCGGCGGTGAAGGGCAGCAGGGTGGTGGTCCAGCGGGCACCGTCCCAGTGGGCGACCTGGGTGCGGGTGTCGCTGACGATGTTCCCGGCGCCGTCGTCCCGGTCGGGCGGGTGCGGGTTCTGGAGGAGGGTGACGTCGTCGGGGCCGAAGGCGGCCAGGTCGAGCAGGTCGCCTTCGGGCGGCGGGGTGACGGTGGACCAGCGGCCGTCGCGCCACTGGGCGATGACCGGCGGGCCGCCCTGCTCGGTGGTGGTGCCGGTCGCCCAGAGGGCGTCGGGGCCCGCGGCGTCCAGGCGCGGCGGGTACGGGATGTCCGCGAGCGCGTCGGGCAGCGGCAGGCGCCGCCAGCCGTCGCCGGTGTCGCGCAGCAGGTACCGGCCGGTCGACCCGCCGTTCTTCCGGTCGTGCCCCGCGGCCCACAGGTCGTCGGGGCCGAGCGCCGCCAGATCGGTCAACTCGCCGTCCTGGTCGCCGACGTGGTCCAGGCGGAGGGCGACCGGGGCGCCCTCCGGGACACCGGGGCGCCCGGTCCGCGCGTCGTCCTGCCCGCCCGTGGTGTCCGCTCCGCAACCGGTCAGCGCCAGCGCGAGGACGGTGAGCATTCCCGCGCGTGCGGTACGGCGCGCCATGGTCCCCTCTCCCGGGCGGTCCGGGTGGTGGGCCGCCCTCGACTCGCGGGCAGCGTACCTCCGGCCGCCCTCCGGGCGGGCGGGGCGTCCGGCGCCGGGGCCGTCCTCAGCCCGCGCGGCCGAAGGGGAAGTCGCGGAGCTTGCGCCAGACGCCGTCCGGGCCCTGCTCGTAGAGGGCGAAGCCGGAGCAGGTCCAGCTCGCCTCGAAGTCCTTCAGCGCCTCGAACGCCTCGTCCATCGCCTCCTCGGCGATGCCGTGCGCGATCGTCACGTGCGGGTGGTACGGGAACTGGAGCTCGCGGGCGATGGGCCCCGAGGCGTCCCTGACCTGCTTCTGGAGCCAGGTGCAGGCGTCCGCGCCGGCGGCGACACGGACGTAGACCACCGGGGAGAGCGGGCGGAAGGTGCCGGTACCGCTGAGCCGCATCGGGAAGGGGCGGCCGGCGGCGGCCACCTCGGCGAGGTGCTGCTCGATGGCGGGGACGGCGGCCGCGTCCACCTCGGTGGGCGGGACCAGGGTGACGTGGGTCGGGATGCCGTAGGCCGCGGTGTCGCCGAAGCCGGCACGCCGCGCCTGGAGGAGGCTGCCGTGCGGCTCCGGGACCGCGAGCGAAACGCCGAGCGTTACGGTCCCCACGTCGTACTCCTGTCCTTCGAAGGTGGCGGCGCCGTCCCCTGCCGGACGGCACCGCCCTCAGGTGCGGGCACGGCCGCGCCCGCCGGGGTCCGGGCCGCCGCCCCGG
Source organism: Streptomyces diastaticus subsp. diastaticus (assembly GCF_011170125.1). Taxonomy (NCBI): domain Bacteria; kingdom Bacillati; phylum Actinomycetota; class Actinomycetes; order Kitasatosporales; family Streptomycetaceae; genus Streptomyces; species Streptomyces diastaticus. Next base: position 306,957 of record NZ_BLLN01000001.1, read on the forward strand.
GGGGCGGCGGCCCGTGCCCCTTCAGTGCTTGGCGGGCACCAGGCCGAGCTTGTCGTAGGTCTGCGCCAGGGTCTCCGCCGCGACGGCCCGGGCCTTCTCGGCGCCCTCGGCCAGAATCGCGTCCAGCGTCTCCGGGTCGTCCAGGTAGGCGTGGGTGCGCTCGCGGAACGGGGTGACGAAGTCGACCATGACCTCGGCGAGGTCCGTCTTCAGCGCACCGTAGCCCTTGCCCGTGTACTTCTCCTCCAGTTCGGCGATCGTCTCGCCGGAGAGGGTGGAGAGGATGGAGAGGAGGTTGCTGACCCCGGCCTTCTCGGCACGGTCGAACCGGATCTCGCTGCCGGTGTCGGTGACGGCGCTCTTGATCTTCTTCGCGGTCGCCCTGGGCTCGTCGAGGAGGTTGACCAGGCCCTTGGCGTTGGCGGCCGACTTGCTCATCTTGGCCGTCGGTTCCTGGAGGTCGTAGATCTTCGCCGTCTCCTTGAGGATGTACGCGTCGGGGACGGTGAACGTCCCGCCGTAGGTCGCGTTGAACCGCTCGGCCAGCGTGCGGGTCAGCTCCAGGTGCTGGCGCTGGTCCTCGCCGACGGGGACCTGGTCGGCCTGGTAGAGCAGGATGTCGGCGACCATCAGCATCGGGTAGGTGAAGAGGCCGACGGTGGTGCGGTCGTTGCCCTGCCTGGCGGACTTGTCCTTGAACTGCGTCATCCGGGACGCCTCGCCGAAGCCGGTGATGCAGTTCATCACCCAGCCGAGCTGGGCGTGCTCGGGCACATGGCTCTGGACGAAGAGGGTGCACCGCTCGGGGTCGAGCCCGGCGGCCAGCAGCTGGGCGGCGGCGAGCCGGGTGTTGGCGCGCAGCTCCGCCGGGTCCTGCGGGACCGTGATCGCGTGCAGGTCCACCACCATGTAGAAGGCGTCGTGGGTCTCCTGGAGCGCCACCCACTGGCGCACGGCGCCCAGGTAGTTGCCGAGGTGGAACGAGCCGGCGGTGGGCTGGATCCCGGAGAGCACGCGAGGACGATCAGAAGCCATGGCCCCATTGTCTCAGGTCCGCGGCGCCCTCCGGAATCGGACCCGTCATACCCCGGGGGGTGCCGGGTGTACGGGGAGCGCACGAACCGGAACCGGGGGCGCGCGCCCGCACACGGGTGAGCCCCGCGCGGCGGGCTGCCGTGCGGGGCTCATGCCGCCCTGCGGGGCGGGGGTCCCGGGTCGTCGCCCCGGGTGCCGGGGCGGGGCGCGTCAGGCGCCGGTCACCATCGGTACCAGCGGCCGCGCGCTCCACCGGGGCCGGCGGAACGGAAGACGAAGCCCAGGACCCAGACGATGAGCACGATCGCGGCGATCCACCACAGGATGTCGAGAGCGAATCCTCCGCCGAAAAGGAGAACGGCGAGCAGAAGAACAAGAAGAAGGGGCACCATGTCGATCAACCTCCGCGATATCAGTTTCTCCGTCGAGAGGCCATGTGCCCCCGATCACCGGACAGATTCGCGGCACGTTCCTCACAGATTGGTAAAGGCGGGAACCCGGATGCGGAGAACCGCGTGAAGAGCGCGCCCGGCCCGCCGTGAGGCGTCGAACGCGCGCGTACGCGAGACCTCGGACTGTTTCCGACCGCTCCGGCGGGAAGGGATTTCCGACGCGGATGTTTGCCGTCCGGATCGCCGGTCATGCGACCCCGCAGAGTTCAACGCCCTCTCTCAAAGGAGTCGCAGACCATGGACGAGAAGCGCATGACCGACGAGAAGAGCAAGAGCCGCGTCGAGCAGGCCAAGGGCAAGGCCAAGGAGACCGTCGGCCGGGCCGTGGGCAACGAGCGACTGGCCGCGGAGGGCCGGGCCGAGCAGAGCAAGGGCGACCTGCGCCAGGCGAAGGAGAAGGGCAAGGATGCCTTCCGTCACTGAGCGCCGGGGCCGCGCGGCGCCACGCAGGAGCGGGCTCGCCGTCCGCCGGGCCGCCCCGGCGGCGGACGCGAGGGTCTCGCGGCCCAGACGGCCACGCCCCGGCGGACGGTTGCGACGGGCCGCCCAGCGGCTCCTCGCCCTGACGGCCGGGGCTTCCCGACGCGGCGCCCGACGCCGCCCCCGGGCCCGGTGACGCGGATGACCGCACCGGCGCGGCGCTCACCGCCCGGCGCCCGCGGACCCGGCGGCCCGCCCCCGGGCAGCAGACCGGCGCGTGGGCCCCGCCCCCTACTCCCCCTCCCGGCGGGGCCCACCGCGCCTCCTCTCCTTTCCGGCCTCCGGCCCGGAGTTCCCCATCGCGGAACCGGTCCGGGACCGGGCTACGGAGACTCCCGGGGACGGGCGGCCGAGATGCCGCGCGGGGCGGCGGGATTCACCCGATCCCGCCACCCCGCTTTTCTCTTGCGCGAATTCCCTTCGGAATACATGAACTTACCCTCCGCCGCCCGGGAGCGGCATCCGGCACGGAACACGTACGCCACGTCCCCCGCCCGTCACGCACTCCGCCTCACCCTCTTCCTCGTAAAGCGGAAGAGGGAATCGGTGTTCTCCGGGCGCCCGCCGGGTAATCCGGTCCGCGTCTCCGTTCCGATCGCCGGTCCGTCCCCTCCGGACCACCCGGGACATCCCGCCCGGGCCCGCTCACTGATTCCCTTCCGGGTCTTCGCCCTCTTGCGGCCGGAGCCGCCCGTGGTCATCGGAACGCACCGCCACCACCCCTCCCGTTTCCGTTTCCTCACCCTTGCCGGGGGCATCCGGTGGCCATGGATTCCTCATCGATGGCACGTGAGGGCCACCGCCGGGCACGGCGGGCGGCCGACAGCCGGGTGGTCTCCGCCGGGGCGCGCGCCGGCTTCGCCGCGCGCGGGGTGATCTATCTGCTGGTGGGGGTCCTCGCGGGCCAGATCGCGCTCCAGGGCGGCGGACAGCAGGCCGACCGGGGTGGCGCGCTCCAGGAGATCGGGGGGCGGCCGTTCGGCGGGGTGCTGCTCTGGGTGATCGGCGTCGCGCTCGCGGGCATGGCCCTGTGGCGGCTCTCGGAGGCGGCGTTCGGCGCGGCGGGACCGGACGGCGGCAAGGCGACGAAGCGGCCGGCGTCGGCGGCGCGTGCGGTCTTCTACGCCTTCGTCGCGTACTCGGTGCTGTCGTTCGCCGCGGGCGAGAAGGGCGGGGGCGGCTCCAGCGACGCCCAGTCGCAGGACATCACCGCGCGGGCGCTGGGGCTCCCGGGCGGGCAGTGGATCGTCGGTGCGGCGGCGGTGGGGGTGACGGCCGCCGGTGTGGTGGTCGCGGTCCGGGCGGTGCTGCGGAAGTACCGCGAGCAGCTGCGGACGGGCGCCATGTCCCGCCGCGCCCGTCGGCTGGTCGACGTGACCGGTGTCCTCGGCGGCACCGCGCGCGGCCTGGTCTTCGCGGCGGCCGGGGTCTTCGCCCTGCTGGCGGCGGCCGACTACGACCCGGACGAGGCCAAGGGCATGGACGACACCCTGCGCTCCTTCGCGGACACCCCGGCGGGCCCGTGGCTGCTGGTGCTGGTCGCGGTGGGGCTGGCCGCCTTCGGCCTCTTCTCCTTCGCCGACGCCAGGTGGCGCGAGGTCTGAGGGCGGGCCGGCGGGAGCCCGGCGGCCCGTCCCGGCGCGCGCCCGGCCCGGCGGCCCCTGGCCGACGGCCCCTGGCCGACGGCCTGGTCCGTCCCCGGGGTGGTCCACGGCACCGCACCGGCTCGCCGGCCCGGAGATCGCGGCGCCGGACGCCCGGTCCGGCGTCCCCACGCACACCCGCGGGCGCCCGCCGGCCGGCGGGCGCCCGCGTGCACGGGATCAGGGCTTGGGCACGGCGCAGCCCGAGCGGCTGAGGTCGATCTCGCTGCCGGGGCCGATGCAGGGGACGAGGGTGTAGGTCTGCTGGCCGTAGTTGATGCCCTCGCGGACCGTCACCTCACCGTTCTCGTCCACCTCGCAGGGGTTGTTGTCGGTGCACTCCCCGCCGCTCTCGTTGCCCGTGTTGTTGACGGCGACGACCTTGCCGGTGGCGTCGTCGATCACCGGGGAGCCGGAGGTGCCGCCGATGGTGTCGCAGGCGTCGGTGTAGCGGACCGAGTCCTTCCAGGTCCAGTCGCCCTCCTTGAGCTGGTGGGCGAAGCCGTCGACGGAGCAGTTGTACGTCCGCTTCCAGTAACCGGAGGCGACGGTGATCGCGGTGCCCTCGGTGGGGCGGGCGGCGTCGAGTTCCAGGGCCTCGATGCCGTAGGCACTCTCGATCTCGGCATAGGTCTCGCCGAGTTGGTAGAGGGAGACGTCCGTGTCGGTCATCGTGCCGTACGCGAGCTTGGCGGCGCGCAGGGTGCCGACGCCGTTGCCGGCGCCGTCGAGCAGGGTGAAGGAGCGCGAGGAGGGCTGGTCGACGAGGACCTCGCCGGGCGCGGGGAAGCCGCTCTCCAGGCAGTGCCCGTTGGAGAGGACCAGCGCCGGGTCGTCCGCCTCCGCGGTGGGGGTGCGCACGACGGAGCCGGAACAGTTGGAGAGCGCGACCGTGCCGGACAGGTCCACGGCGGCGGGCGCGGCGGGGCCGGGAGCGGCGACGGCGGGGGCGGCGGAGGCACCGAGCAGGGCGGCGGCGAGCAGCGCGCCGGCGAGGGGCTTCTTCATGTGGGGGGACCCTCTCTGAGGCCCGTGCCGGACAGGTGGGGGGCGCGGCACGGGCACGAGTTGACGAATTGACATGCGCATTGTTGGCGCACACCCCCGGTCCGGCAAGGGGTCTGTTTCAGCCACTCCCACCGCGCCTCCGCACCCCGGCGCCCGCCACCTTCGTACGCGCCCCCACGCCCCATCGCGCCTCCTTCCCTTCCCGCCGGGCCCGATTAGGCTGGCCGTTCATGAGCGCCAGCGAGATCACCCGCACCGAGTGCCGCCAGTGCGGCACCGAGATCTACGGGGTGAACGGCCGCTACTCCTGCGCGGTCTGCGGCTGGGTCAACCCCTGGTACGAGGGGCACGGCGAGCTGCCCACCGCCGAGGACGACCCGGACCGGAAGGGCGCGGACTGACGCGCGCGACCGGGGAGCCCGCCGGGCGGGGTGGCGGAAACCCGGCGTCGCCGGGGGCAGGGGAATCGTTCCCTCACCCTGGGCCGCACCGGCCCTCACCACCGCACCCCGCCCGCGCCTCACTCCTCGTCGGGCAGTTCCAGCACCACCGTCCACACGTCGCCCACCGACGGCACCTTCATGCTGCGCGTCTCGGCCATGAGGACGTAGACCACGCCCCCGCTGCCGTCGACCCGGTAGGCGTGGGTGCGGGCGCCCTCCTCGTGGACGGCCTCGATCCCGATCCCCTTGGCCGCCACCGTCTCCAGCAGTTCCCTGGCGTCGACCCGGTTCTCGACGGCGCCGAAGTACGGCGAGAGCACCTGCGGCACGATGCCGACCCCGAACCGGCCGAGCCGGTACGCCTGGATCTCGATACCCGTGGCGTGCCAGCCGGTGTCGTACTGCTCGAAGATGATCTCGACCAGGCCGTAGTCGCGGCGCAGCCGCCCCCGGCTGAGGCCGTCGGTGTACTCGTAGCCCATGCAGCGGTCCCAGACCGCCATGGAGTCGCCGAGACCGGCCCCCCTGATCCGGCCCTCGATCAGCACCTCGGCACAGAAATCCAGCGCGCTCATATCTCTCCTGCCGCTCCTCGCCGTTCACCGGCCATGTCGACTTCCCTCTTCGCGCCGTCCCGGTGGCCCCGCGCCCAGGTGAGCACAGCAACCACCGCACAACCTCTCCAACGCCCCGGGCACCTGGCGGCAACGGGTCACCGCACCACGGAAATTCGCCGGATAACCGGGCAGGGGCGGACGAGTCGGGGCGCCGACCCGGTCACGGTTGGGCAAAGGACTCCGCGCGCCGGTCCGCCCCGCCCGACCGCCTCGCCGGGCGCGGGCGGGTTTCCGGGCACGGACCGCGAGCGACGATAGAAAGAGGGCCACCACCCCGGCCTCCCCCGCAGGACGAACGGAGATCCCGTGTCTCGTACGCACTCCTCCCCCGCTCCCGGCTCCGCGACCGCCGAGGCCGTCGACGCCGCCGAGGCGCACAGCGCGCACACCTACCACCCGCTGCCCGTGGTGGTGGCGAGCGCCGAGGGCGCCTGGATGACCGACGTCGAGGGCAGGCGCTACCTGGACCTCCTCGCCGGGTACTCCGCGCTCAACTTCGGCCACGCCAACCCCCGCCTGACCGCAGCCGCCAAAGCCCAGCTGGACCGGGTGACGCTCACCTCGCGGGCCTTCCACCACGACCGGTTCGCCGCCTTCTGCGAGGAGCTGGCGGCGCTCTGCGGCAAGGACATGGTGCTGCCGATGAACACCGGCGCCGAGGCGGTCGAGACGGCGGTGAAGACCGCCCGCAAGTGGGGGTACCGGGTCAAGGGCGTCCCCGACGGCACCGCCCGGGTCGTCGTCGCCGCCGGCAACTTCCACGGCCGGACGACCACCGTCGTCAGCTTCTCCACCGACGAGGAGGCCCGCGCCGACTACGGGCCCTACACCCCGGGTTTCGACATCGTCCCGTACGGCGACGCCGAGGCGCTCCAGGCCGCCCTCACCGACGAGACGGTGGCCGTGCTGCTGGAGCCGATCCAGGGCGAGGCCGGGGTGCTGGTGCCGCCCGCCGGCTACCTGCGCCGGGTCCGCGAGCTGACCGCCGAGCGGAACATCCTCTTCATCGCCGACGAGATCCAGTCCGGGCTGGGCCGCACCGGCACCACCTTCGCCTGCGAACACGAGAAGGTCGTCCCCGACCTGTACCTGCTGGGCAAGGCGCTGGGCGGCGGTGTCGTCCCCGTCTCGGCGGTGGTCGGCGACAGCGACGTCCTCGGCGTCTTCCGCCCGGGTGAGCACGGCTCCACCTTCGGCGGCAACCCGCTGGCCTGCGCCGTGGCCCTGGAGGTGATCGCGATGCTCCGCACCGGCGAGTACCAGGCCCGCGCCACCGAGCTGGGCACCCGCCTGCACAACGCCCTCGCCGAACTGGTCAAGGCCGACGGCCCGGTCCGCGCCGTCCGGGGCCGTGGCCTGTGGGCCGGCGTCGACATCGACCCGGCGGTCGGCACGGGCCGCGAGATCTCCGAACGCCTCATGGCCCGTGGCGTCCTGGTCAAGGACACCCACGGCTCCACCATCCGCATCGCCCCGCCCCTGGTGATCTCGGCGGAGGACCTGGACTGGGGGATCGGCGAGCTGCGGGAGGCGCTGGGGAGGGAGTAGGCCGGTCCCGGGCGGGGCGGCGCCGGCAGGTCCGCCCCGCCCCGGGTGCCCGCAACACCACCCGCAGCCGGACAGGGGTCGCGGGGGGGGCGTCCAGCCGGCCCACGACCAGCACGGTGAGGACGATCCAGCCCCAGCGTCAACGACGCTCGTGCTCAGTACACCCGGAGCACGTCTCCTCCCAGCGCCTTCGCGTACCGCCGCATCCGCTCCCCGCCGGACGAGTCCGGGGCCGTCTCGCCTGCCACCGTGAAGCCCGTCCGGGTCAGCACCGTGTGCGAGGCGAGGTTGGTCACGGTCGTGCGGGCGCGGAGGGAGGTGAGGTGGTAGTCGGTGGCGGCCAGGTGGCAGACGGCGCGGGCGGCCTCGGTGGCCAGTCCGCGGCCGGTGGCCGACTCGGCCATGCGGAAGCCGAGTTCGGCCTCGCCGTCGCTGATGTCGACGAGGTTGAACCGGCCGAGGACCGTGGTGCCGTCGTCGGCGACCAGGACGTGGAAGTGGTCGGTGCCCTCGTCCTGGCAGGAGAGGAGGGCACGGTGGCGGACGGCGAAGTCGGCGAAGTAGGCGTCACCGCGGTCGGGGACGGCGCGGGCGAACCAGGCGCGGTTCTCGCGTTCGAAGGCGAGCAGCGCGGGGGCGTGGTCGGCGCGCAGGCGCTGGAGTTCGGGCACCGGGGGCTCCGTGAGGGTCGGGGTCAGAGGATGACGTGCGGGAGGAAGCGGGCGTAGCCGTCGGTGACCGGTCCGGCCGATTCGCGGATGCCGAGCCCGGCCGCCTCGTCGGCGACGACCCAGGCGCCGAGGACGACGTGGTTGGTGGGGCTGTGGGCGCCGGGGGCCGGGGTCGACAGGTCGGGCAGGAGGGCGAGTTGCTGGTAGCAGCTCGGACCGGTGGCGGGCCCGGGGGCGGGGGCCTCGCCGGGCTGGTGGAGGGTGACTCCGGCGCCCTCGCGGCCGAGCAGGGGTTTGGTGACGTAGCCGGTGGTGGTGGCGAGTTCGCGCGGGCCGTCGAGGTAGGAGGCGAGGAGGTTGGGGTGGCCCGGGTACAGCTCCCAGAGGATGGCGAGGAGGGCCTTGTTGGAGAGGAGCATCTTCCAGGCGGGCTCGATCCAGAGGGTGGAGCCGGTGCCACCGCCGTTGTCGAGGGTGTCCAGGACGTGCGGGCCGAACTCGTCGGTGGCCAGCCACTCCCACGGGTACAGCTTGAAGCAGCTGCGGATGAAGCGCAGCCTCCGGTCCACGAAGCGGTGCGAGAGGCTGTCCCAGCCGATGTCCTCGACGGCTATCGCCTCGGTGGCGAGCCCGGCCTGGATGGCGGTCTCGCGGAGGTAGGCGACGGTCATCAGGTCCTCGCCGCACTCGTCGTCGATGGTGTGCGCGAAGTGCACGGGGCTGCCCGGCGGCAGCAGCGCGGCCTGCGCGCGCCAGGCGTCGACGAGCCGTTCGTGCAGGGAGTTCCACTGGTCGCAGCCGGGGAAGCGTTCCTCCATCCAGAACCACTGGGCGCTGGCCGCCTCCACCAGCGAGGTGGGGGTGTCGGCGTTGTACTCCAGCAGTTTGGCGGGCTCCCCCGAACCGTCGTACCAGAGGTCGAAGCGGCCGTAGAGGGACGGCAGTTCCGTCTTGCGGTGCCAGGCCTCGGCGACCAGGGAGGCGAGGCGCGGGTCGGTGATGCCGAGATCGGCGAAACGGTCCTTCTCCACGATGTGCGCGGCGGCGGCCAGGCACATCGCGTGCAGTTCCTCGACGACCTCCTCCAGCGCCTCGACCTCGGGGAGGCTGAAGGAGTAGTAGGCGCTCTCGTCCCAGTACGGACGCAGCGAGTCGTCGGGATGGCGGGTCAGCGGGTAGATGACGCCCTGGGCCTCGACGGTCTCCTGCCAGCCGGGACGCGGCTCGATGGTGTGACGCTGCATGGGGTGGTCCGTCCTGTACACGGTGGGCGCGGGCGGCGCGGCCCGCACGGGCAGGGGTACGGGCCCGGGGCGCGGGCCGGACGGGCGGCGCCCCGGGCGTACTCGGTGGGGTGGAGCGGGCGCGCGCGGCAGTGCGCGGGACACGGGCGCCCGGGAGGGCGTCAGCCGCCGCCGCTGCCCTTGCCGGAGCAGCCGAAGCCGCCGGAGCTGACCGAGCTCCTGTTGAACGAGCCGTCGCTCGCGTACCCGCTTCTGCTGTCGCCGCCGTAGTACCACCCGGTGTTGGTGCTCCGGTCGCTGCCGTACCGGCCGCTCCCGGTGCCGCCGGCCGATCCGCCGGTGCCGCCGGCCGACCCTGAGGAACCGTTCCGGCACTGACTGGAGTCGACCACCTTGTACCCGCCGCCGTACGAGTAGCTGTTGCGGTCCACGCAGCGGCGGTCGGGCTCCGATCCGCAGGCGGCGAGGGCGGCGGCCAGCACGCCCATCGAGCCCAGCGCGACGGTGCTGGACCGCACCCGGCGGCGGACCGCCTTCTTGCGCCGCTCCCCCTGCCCGTCCTCGGTGCGGCGGGCCGGCGCGGGCCGCCCGTCGGCGACCGGCACGTCCCGCGGTGCGTCCAGTGCCCTGGCGGCGGGCACGGTGATGTTCTCGGCCATGCTGTCTCAGCTCCCCGTTCGTCTCCCCTGCGACCCCGCCCGGGACACGCGTCTCCCCGGTGGCCGACGGTCCTTTGCGGCCGTCGCCCGGGCGGGGCGTCTGCCGTGCGCGGCGCCGTCCCGGCGGGGTTGACCGGCCGGAGAAGCCCTGACGGGGGCTCCCTGACCGGAACTCATCTTTATGCGCAGCCTACGTCGCCGCTGCCAGAAGGGACCCCGCAGGAGGGCGCACGGTTCCGCCCCGGCCTGGATCAGCCGGTGGGACGGCCGCCAGGCGCCCTCAGGGCAGACACCGGCAGAGTGCCTCCAGGGCACTCTGCCAGGCATGGTCCGGGGGCCGCCCGTAGCCGATGACCAGGCCGTCCGGCGCCCCGGCCGCGCCGTCGGCGGCGGGGTGCCGGAACCAGGAGAGCCCCTGCACACCCAGCCCGTGCCAGGCCGCCGCCCGCAGCACCTCGCTCTCGGTGCCGGGCGGCAGCAGCAGCACGGCGTGCAGGCCCGCCGCGATCCCGCCCACACGGACCGAGGGGGCGCGCCGGGCGAGGGTGGCCACCAGCTCGTCACGGCGGCGCCGGTAGCGCAGCCGCATCAGGCGCACCTGCCGGTCGTACGCACCGGAGGTGAGGAACTCGGCGAGCGTCAACTGGTCGGGCGCCCCGCAGGTGTCGGCGTACCCCTTGGCCGCCAGCACCTCGTCCACCAGGCCCGGCGGCAGCACCAGCCAGCCGAGGCGCAGGCCCGGGGCGAGGGCCTTGCTGGCGGTGCCGAGGTGGGCGACCCGGTCCGGAGCGAGCCCTTGCAGGGCGCCGACCGGAGGCCGGTCGTGCCGGAACTCGCCGTCGTAGTCGTCCTCCAGGACGAGCCCGCCGGTCCGCCGCGCCCAGTCGACGACGGCCGCCCGCCGTGCCGGGGAGAGCGTGCCGCCCATCGGGAACTGGTGGGTCGGCGTCAGCAGCACCGCCTGTTCCGCGTCGAGCGCCGCGGGATCGGTCCCGTCCGCGTCGAAGGGCAGCGGCGCCGTCCGCACCCCGGCTGCCTCCAGCCACTCCCGGTGGAACCCGAGCCCGTACGTCTCCACGGCGACGGTGGCGCGTCCCGAGCGGCCGGACCGCCTCGACAGCACCTCCGTCAGGAGTCCGAGCCCGTGCGCGACCCCGGCGCAGACCACGATCTGGTCCGGGTCGGCCACCACTCCCCGGACCCGCGCGAGGTAGTCGGCGACGGCCGCCCGCAGCTCGGGCCGCCCGCGCGGATCACCGTATCCGAACGCGTCGTTGGGGGCGGCGGTCAGCGCCCGCCGGGCCGCCTTCAGCCAGGCCGTGCGCGGGAACGCCGAGAGGTCCGGGGTGCCGGCCGTCAGGTCGTGCGCCGGCCCGGCCCGCCCGGGCACCCGCACCGGCCGCTTCCGGTGCGGCGCCGCCGGGACCGGCGCGGCCCGCTCGGCGACCCGCGTGCCGGACCCCTGCCGTGCGGTGAGATGCCCCTCGGCGACGAGATCGGCGTACGCGTCGGCGACCGTGTTGCGGGCGATCCCGAGGTCGGCTGCGAGCGTACGGGAGGAGGGCAGGCGGGTCCCCGGTGCGAGCCGGCCCGACCGCACGGCGTCCCGCAGCGCGTCGGTGAGCCCCTTCCTGAGGCCCGGCCCGGCCGGTTCCAGATGCAGGTCGATCCCGAGACTGGCCCAAGATTGCGTCACAGAAGTGGACCATACGCGTGGGCTGCCCTGCTCCTAGGCTCGTGGTCACGAACAGGGCAGACCCAGCAGACCGGCGAGAGGACCACCATGGCCACCACACACACCGACGCGTCCACCGGCACCGGCGCCGACGCCTCCGCGGCCACCGGCCCGTCCGGCGGGAGGACCGCCGCCCACCTTCCGGAGCACACCCCGCGCATCTCCCTCCCGGAGCTGGCCCCCGAGGTCCACCGGGCGCTGGCCCGCGCCGACGCGGCGGCCCGCAAGGGGCTGGACCCGGTCATCGGCGAACTGGTCAAGATCCGCGCCTCGCAGATCAACCGCTGCGCCTTCTGCCTCGACATGCACACCAAGGACGCCCTCGCGATGGGCGAGTCCCTGGAACGCATCATCCAGCTCAGCGCGTGGGAGGAGTCGAAGCACTACTACACGGCCAAGGAGATCGCGGCGATCGAGCTCACCGAGGCCATCACCGTCCTCACCGACGGCTTCGTCCCCGACGAGGTGTACGCCAAGGCCGCCGACCACTTCCCGGCGGAGGAACTGGCCCACCTCATCGCCGCCATCACCGTGATCAACGCCTGGAACCGCCTCTCGGTCGCCTCCCGCAACGTGCCGGGCCATTACGTGCCGGGCAAGCACTGAGCCGGGGCGCTGAGGGGGCCGGGGTGCGGGGGGCACGGGGGGCTCCCCGCACCCGCGGGAGTGCCCGGCCCGGCCCCGCTACGTCCCCGGCACCGTCCGGTGCCGGTCGAACTGCTCGCGGGTGGGCATCCAGTGCCGGCCACATCCGGTGCAGTACCAGCGCCAGTTGTCGGGGGCGTTGCGCAGGTGGGTGGTGTCCTTCCAGAGACGGCCGTGGAGACCGGTGCGACAGGCGCGGCCGGGGCAGGGCGGGGTGACGAGGGTGGTGTGGCGGCGTGTGGTGACGAGCATGGCTACCTCCGCGACACGGTGGGCGGTCGGGAGAGTGAAACGCGGCGCCCGGGGCTCCGGTGCGCGTCCGGCGGAAGGTGCACCCGTTCGCGTGACGCCGCGTGACGTTCCCCGCTCGCGGCCGGGCCAGGCGGTGCCCTGCCCGCCGAGCGGGCAGGGGCGGGGCCGGAGGGCGTGCGAGGGCACCGGCGGGAGGGGAGGCTACTCCTCCGGCCCGGGCGGGACGTAGGTGATCAGGTCTCCCGGCTGGCACCGCAGGACCTCGCAGATCTTCGCGAGGGTCGAGAAGCGCACGGCCTTGGCCCGCCCGTTCTTCAGGACGGACAGGTTGACGACGGTGACACCCACGTGGCCGGACAGCTCGGTCAGGGTCATGCCGCGCTCGGCGAGCAGCCGGTCGAGATGGATTCTGATCGCCTGCGGTTCCTCCTCGGCCATCAGATGGTCCCTTCGAGGTCCTCTCGCATGCGCACGCCCTCGCGCATGATCTTCCCCATGACCACCGCGGCCAGACCGGCCAGGGTGAGGGCGGTCGGCCCGGAGACCACCTGCTCCACACCCACCATCGGGGCCATGCTCGCGACCAGCCAGCCCTGCGACCAGCCCGCGACGAGGCCGGTCACCGGCGTCCCCACGGCGACGAACCAGCCGAGCACGGTGAGCCGTCGCGCCACCATCCCGGTGAACGGCCCCTGCTCCACCACGGCCTTGAGCATCCGCGCGAAGAGGACCAGCGCCAGCGCGCCGAAGAGCAGCCAGGGCAGTGCGCTCCCGAGGTCGGCGAGGCGCTGCGCCACGGAGGGACTCTCCTGGCACAGGCGGGCGGCACTGCTGGACGCCTCCACCCCCGGCGCCACCGACAGCGGGTCGGCCAGCCTGGCGTTGGCCCAGAAGCCGGTCTCCACGCAGATGGCCCCGTCGTCGGACAGCCGCACTCCTGCCTTGCCGAGGAAGGCGAGCCCGAAGACGACCGACAGCGCTTGGGCCACCGCGGACAGATTCCTCGTGAGACGCGTGTCCATGAATCCCTCCCTATCGATTATCGATAGGTTCAAGGTAGCGGAGCATATCGATAATCGACAAGCCCACAGAGCGCGGCCCCTTCCCCTCCCCGCCTCGCCCCCACCCCCACCGCCCTGGCGGGAACGCCCTTGCGCCACGTGGGCCGGGGACGGGACGCGGGCCGGGCGCGTGGGCGAAGGAGCGGTGGGGACGCCGACGGTGTACGACGTCGCCGGGCGGGCCGGGGTGTCGGCCGCGACGGTGTCCCGGGTCCGCCGCGCGCCAGTCGCGGCCGCGGCCACGAGGCGCGGGGATCACGGCGCGGGGCGGCAGGTGACGACCCCGGAGCGGCGCGTACCCTCCGGCCCATGGACAACCAGAAGCGCCCCCGGATCCTCGTCTCCGTCGACATGGAGGGGATCTCCGGGATCGTGCATCCCGGCGAGACCAACCCGGAAGGGTACGACTACGGGCGCGGCCGGGCGCTGATGACGGCCGAGGCCAACGCGGCCGTCGCCGGGGTCCTCGACGCCGAGCCCGGTGCCGAGGTGTGGGTGGCAGACGCGCACGGGTCGTACCGCAATCTGCTGCCCGAGGAGATCGACCGGCGGGCCCGGCTGGTCCGGGGCAAGCCACGGCCGCTCGGCATGCTCGCCGGGATCGACGAGCGGACGGAAGCAGTCCTCTTCGTCGGCTACCACGTGCGGGCGGGCGCCGGGCCGGGCGTGCTGGCCCACACCATGAGCGACGCCCTCCTCGACGTCCGCGTGGGCGGGCGCTCGCTGGGCGAGATCGGCCTGAACGCGGCCATGGCCGGTCATCTGGGCGTACCGCTGGTGCTGCTCAGTGGCGACGACGCGGCCTGCGCGGAGGCGCGCGAGCTGGTCCCCGGGGTCCACACGGTCGCCGTCAAGGAGGCACTGGCCCAGTTCGCCGCGGCGACCACGCACCCCGAGGAGGCGCGGGAGCGGCTGCGCCGGGCTGCCGCCGAGGCCGTCGCCGGGCGGGCGCGGGCCGAGCCCCTGGCACTGCCCGGGCCGCTGACGGTCGAGGTCGACCTGGCGGCGGCGCACACCGTCGACCTGGCCGTGCTCGTCCCGGGGGTCACCCGCGCCGGGGGCGCCCGCACGGTCACCTTCACCGCGGCCGATTTCGCCGAGGCGTACCGGCTGGTGGTGCTGCTGGTACGTCTGGGGAGCATCAGGCCCGCGTAGGCGAGGCGGTGGGGCGGTGAGGGTGCGGCGGCCGTGACCCCGGCGGTCCATGAGGAGCAGGCGGCGGCGAGCGGGCGCTGCGCCGCGGAGCCGTGACGAGGATCGTCGCCCCAGGTCAGCACTGCGTGCACGTACACGACGGGCGGGCGGGTGCCGCTCCCCGCGGCCCCGCCGTCGTCCCACACGGTGACGTGCACCGCACACGGTGACGTGCACCCACCGACCGGGCTCCGACGGCTTCTCGCCGTCACCGCAGGCGCCACTCATCCGGGCGTCCCCCTCGGGTCGTCCCCGCCGAATTCGCCCGACCGGCGTGCCGCACCCGGCCGGTTCAAGGCCGCGAAGAACTCCCCTTCCGCCCGGGCCGGTTCCGCGGCCTCCTCGGTTGCACCCGGATGGCGACGTGGCCGGCCGTCAGGACGTGCAGGGCGCGCCACTCGTCCGGCGGCGCGGGCTGGGCGCACGCGGGAGCTTCCCGGACGCGACGCCTGACCCCACGCGCCCCGACCGGCTCTCGGGGCGTGCAACTTCCGCCGGAGGCGCGGCGTCCCAGTAGACGTACGTGACCGCGAACGAAGGAAGACGGCATGGCCTGGATGCGACGCCCCGACACCCCCACGGCCCGGCGCGGGCGGTCCGGCAGAGCCACGGCCTCCCTGGCGGCGGCACTGCTCGCCGCCGGCGGGCTGAGCGCCGCCGCGCTGGCCCCGGGCACGGCGCTGGCGGACGGCCGGGCCGGGGCCGCGGCGGCCGACGACTTCAACGGCGACGGCTTCGCCGACCTCGTCGCCGGCGCCCCCGGCGGCACCGTCTCCGGCAAGGCCGGGGCCGGGTACGTCGCGGTGACCCACGGCTCCGAGAAGGGGCTCGCGCCGGCGCCCGGCACCGTGGTGAGCCGCTCGACGGCCGGGGTGCCCGGCACGGCCACCGCCGGGGAGGGCTTCGGCGAGACCTTCGCCAAGGGCGACCTGGACGGCGACGGCTACAGCGACCTGGTGGTCGGCTCGGCCACCGCCAAGCCCGGCGCGGTGATCCTCTGGGGTTCGCCGAAGGGCCTGACCGGCGGCACCGCCGTGGCCGGCTTCGGTCACACACCGCAGACCGGCGACTTCGACGGCGACGGCCAGACGGACCTCGCCCTGTTCGGCCCGGCGGAGGTCGGGGGCGACGACCCGGTCACCCAGGAGGCCCGCCTCCTCAAGGGCCCGCTGACCCGCGAGGGCACCCCGGCGGAGCAGCTCGACTTCCTCGACCGTTCCCAGTGGTGGGGGTACGACAGCGACGGCCCGGCCTGCGCCGACGACGACTCGTGCGTGGACGGCCCCACCTCGGTCGGCGGCCCGGTCCGGCCGAAGGCCGTCGGCGACGTGAACGGCGACGGCTCGGACGACCTCGTCACCTGGCTCTACGAGGGCGACGGCGTCTGGGCCCACCACCTGTTCACCGGCAGCGCCACCGGCTTCCGCGACGCCCAGGAGGCCGGACCGATCGGCAGCGTCGGCGACGACGCGGCCGTCGGCATCGGCGACGTGGACGGCGACGGCTACGACGACGTGGTGACCGGCAGCGGGGAGGCCACCGCCGAGGTCACCGTCCGCTACGGCTCGGCCTCCGGCCTCGGCGGCCGCGAGGACGCCTTCGACCAGAGCCTGCCCGGCCTGCACGGCGCCCAGGAGAAGGGCGACCACTTCGGCTCCTGCGTCGCGGTGGCCGACGTGACCGGCGACGGCCGGGCCGAGATCGCGCTCGGGATCAGCGGCGAGGACTTCAGCGGCCTGACGGACGCCGGTTCCCTCGCCCTGCTGCACGGCACCGCCTCCGGGGTGACGGGCGAGGGCAGCCAGGTCATGCACCAGAACACCCCCGGGGTGCCCGGCGTGGCGGAGAGCGGCGACGAGTTCGGCGCGGCCTGCGCCCTGCTCGACACCGACGGCGACGGCCACCGCGACCTGGTCGCCTCCGCGCCCGAGGAGAACGACGCGGCGGGTGCGGTCTGGGCGTTGCGCGGCACCGGCGAGGGCCTGACGGTGGAGGGCGCCTCGGCCTTCGGCCCGGGCCATGTGGACGGTCCCGTCGCGAAGGCCCGGTTCGGCGGCTTCCTGCGCTGACCGCCCGCCGGGGCACCACGTTCCGGGGCGCCCTTCCCGCCGTACGCGGGGAGGGCGCCTCAGCCCTTTTGGGCGCCGCCCTCCCCCGCGGGCGGGTCGGCGTAGACGCCGTGGAGGATGCCGGTGGCCTGGCCGATCTCGATCAGGTAGCCGTCGGGGTCGCGCAGGTAGCAGCGGATCTCCGCCTTGCGGTCGATCGGCGGGGTGACGAACTCGGCGCCCTTCGCGCTCCACTCCTCGTAGACCGCCTGGATGTCGGCGACCCTGATGTTGAGGAAGCAGGTGGCGGTGGCGGGGTCGTCCGGCGGGTGGAGGGTGATACCGGGCTTGTCGGGGGTGGGGCCGCCGCCGGGGTTCATGATGAGCCAGCCGTTGGCGAGGCGGACCGTGCAGGGGTTCTCCTCCAGGATCACCTCGCCGCCCAGCACCTCGCTGTAGAAGGCGCGGGAGCGCGGCACGTCGGCCACGGTGAGGAAGTAGGTGAGGAGCATCCCGGACTCGGGCGCGGGAAAGCTTTTCTCGACCATGGGGTCGTTCCCCCAGTCTGTCGCTGTCGTCGCTGTCGTCGCTGTCGGGGTTCCCCTCCCATCGTGGGGCCGGGACGCGGACCGCGAAAGACGATCAAGAACTGGGGGCCCGGGGGCGCACGCGCCGGAGCGCCCCGGCGGGTGGTCCGCGGGGGCGCTCCGGTGCGGCAAGGGGACGGCGGGGCCGCTACGGCAGCCATGCCTTCCAGGTGGACTCGTTGGCCTCGACCCACTTCTCGGCGGCCTCCTGCGGGTCCATCTTCCGGTCGGCGATCCACAGGGAGACCTGGTTCTGGTCCTCGGTGGTCCACTCGAAGTTCTTGAGGAACTCCGCGGCCTCGCCGCCGTTCTCCGCGAAGTCCGTGTTCAGGTACTTCTGGAGCGGGGTCTCGGGGTAGGCGCAGGCGACCTTGTCGGGGTCGGCGTCGCAGCCCTCCTCGTACGGGGGCAGTTCCACCTCCGTCATCGGCACCTTCTCGAAGAGCCACTGGGGCTGGTACCAGTAGCTGAGGAAGGGCTTCTCCTCCTTGGCGAACTGCTTGATCTGGGTGATCTGCGCGGCCTCCGAGCCGGCGAAGACCACCTGGTAGTCCAGGTCCAGGTTCTTCACCAGCGCCTTGTCGTTGGTGACGTAGGACGGCGAGCCGTCCATCAGCTGGCCCTTGCCGCCACTCTCGGGGGTGCGGAGCTGGTCGGCGTACTTGTCGAGGTTCTTCCAGTGCGTGACGTCGGGGTGCTTCTCGGCGAAGTACGTCGGGACGAACCAGCCGATGTGGCCGGTGACGCCGACGTCACCGGCGGCGGTGATCGTCTTCTTGTCCTCGACGTACCGCTTCTCCTCCTCCGGGTGGCCCCAGTCCTCCAGGATGGCGTCGACCCGCCCCTGGCTGAGCGCGTCCCAGGCGGGGACCTCGTCGATCTGCACGGTGTCGACGCGGTAGCCGAGTTCGTGCTCCAGCAGGTACTGGGCGACGGCCACGTTGGCCTGTGCGCCCACCCAGGACTGGAGGGAGAGGGTGACGGACTTGCCGTCCCCGGCGTTGGCGTACGGCGACGCCTGCTGGGTCATGTCGGCGGCGCCGCAGCCGGCCACGACGAGCAGGGCGCCGGACGCGGCGAGGGCGGCGGCGGTGCGGGCGGCCCGGCGCGATGGGATCGGCCTCATGTCAGGCCCCCTTCGTCGAGGTGCGGCGTTCGGTGGGCTGGGTGACGCGGTCGAGCGTCAGGCCCAGGCAGACGATCGCGGCGCCGGCGACGAGGCCGACGGCGAGGTCGCCCTGGGCGAGGCCGAACACCACGTCGTAGCCGAGCGCGCCACCGCCGACCAGGCCGCCGATGATGACGACGGCGAGGACCAGGACGACGCCCTGGTTGACGGCGAGCAGCAGCGAGGAGCGGGCCAGCGGCAACTGGACCTGGCGGATCTGCTGACCGCTGGTGGCGCCGAGCGAACGGGCCGACTCCAGCGCTCCGGCGTCGACGCCGCGCAGACCCTGTGTGGTGATGCGGACGACGGCGGGCAGCGCGTAGACCACGGCGGCGGCGACGGCCGGGGCGCGGCCGACGCCGAAGAGGGCGACGACCGGGATCAGGTAGACGAACTGCGGCATGGTCTGGAAGACGTCCAGGACGGGCCGGAGCGCGGCCTCCACGCGGGAGGAGCGGGCGGCGGCGATGCCGGTGGCGAAGCCGAGCACGAGGGTGACGGCGACGGCGGCCAGCACCTGGGAGAGGGTATCGAGCGAGGGCGTCCAGACGCCGAGGACACCGATCGCCGCCATGGCGAGGGTCGCGGTGAGCGCGGTGCGCCAGGTGCCGATGAGCCAGGCGAGGGCGGCGACGATCAGCAGCAGGCCCCACCAGGGCAGCCACTGGAGGCCGTCGCGGACCGGGTCCAGGACCCAGGTGGTGAAGTGTCCGGCCCAGTCGGCGGTGCCGCCGATGAAGGGCACCCCGGAGTAGAGGTGGTCGGTCATCCAGTCGACGGCCCTGTTGACCGGTTCGGCGATGCCGTACGTCCAGGCGGTGGGCCATTCCAGGGCGGAGGCGAACCGGGCGCCGAGTGCCACCGCGAGGGTGACGACGCCGGCCACGGCCCAGCCCGCGGCCGGATTCAGGCCGCCCGTGGGGGCTTCCCCGGCGCCGATGCGGCGGCCCGCGGCGGCGGTGGTGCGGTCCAGGACGACGGCGAGCAGCACGATGGGGATGCCCGCGGCGAGCGCGGCGCCGACGTCGACGGAGGCGAGCGCCTGGTAGACCCGGTCGCCGAGACCGCCCGCGCCGATCACGGAGGCGATCACCGCCATGGACAGGGCCAGCATGATCGTCTGGTTGACGCCGAGCAGCAGCTCCTTGCGGGCCAGCGGCAGGCGGGCGGTGAACAGCCGCTGCCGGGCGGTGGTGCCGAGCGAGGTGACGGCCTCCATGACGCCGGCGTCGGCGCCGCGCAGGCCGAGCGCGGTGAGCCGGGCCATCGGCGGCGCGGCGTAGACCACGGTGGCGAGGACGGCGGCGGGCACGCCGATGCCGAAGACCAGGACGACCGGGAGCAGGTAGGCGAAGGCCGGGAGGACCTGCATGGTGTCGAGGACCGGCCGCAGCAGCCGGAAGACCCGGTCGGAGAGACCGGCGGCGAGACCGAGCAGGGCGCCGAGGATCACCGAGGCGAGCACCGCGACGATCATCAGGGCGAGCGTCTGCATGGTCGGCACCCACATGCCCAGCGCACCGCAGAGCAGGAAGGCGACGGCGGTGCCGGCGGCGAGGCGCACCCCGGCGACGCGCCAGGCGATCAGCCCGGCGGCCACGGTGACCCCGGCCCAGCCGCCCGCGAGCAGCACCAGGTAGACGGCGCGTACGCACAGGACGACGGCGCCGGAGACGTGGCCGAAGAAGTAGAGGAACAGCGGGTGGCTGTCGCGGTTGTCGATGATCCAGTCGCTGGCGGAGCCGAGCGGCCCGGAGACGTCGACGGTGAGCGCCTCGGGCCAGCTCCCCGACGCCCAGCGGGCGTGGGCGAGCGGCACCAGGACGGCGGCGAGGACGGCGAGGGCCAGCAGCTTGGTGAGCGCCGGGTGGCGGCGGGCCAGGCCGAGCGGCCCGGCGCCGGTACTGCCCGGCGGGGCGTCGGTGCCCGCGGCCGGGGCGGTGGTGACGGCCATCAGAGAACCGCCTCCCCCGCCTTCGCGAGCGGTCCGGCGGGGTCCGGGCCGGCGCCCGCCACCACGCCGAGGAGGCGGTGGTGGTCGACGACGCCGAGGCACCGGCCGCCGTCCACGACGCGGGCGGTCTCACCGGTGCGGGCGACGGCCTCGATCGCCTGGGAGACGGTGGCGCCGGGGGCGAGGGCGGGGCCCTGCTCGGCCTCGTCGCCGGTGGCGGGGCGCATCGCGGTGCGCACGGTCAGGACCTGCTCGCGCGGCACGTCGCGGACGAAGTCGCGGACGTAGTCGTCGGCGGGGGAGCCGACGATCTCCTCGGGGGTGCCGAGCTGGACGACGCGGCCGTCACGCATCAGCGCGATGCGGTCGCCCAGGCGCAGCGCCTCGGAGAGGTCGTGGGTGATGAAGACCATGGTGCGGCCCTCGTCCTGGTGGAGCCGCTTGACCTCCTCCTGCATGTCGCGCCGGATCAGCGGGTCGAGCGCGCTGAACGGCTCGTCGAAGAGGAGGACCTCGGGGTCGACGGCGAGGGCGCGGGCGAGGCCGACGCGCTGCTGCTGGCCGCCCGAGAGCTGGCCGGGGCGGCGGTTCTCCAGTCCTTCGAGGCCGACGAGGGCGGCGGTCTCGGCGGCCTTGGCGCGGCGTTCGGCGCGCGGGACGCCCTGGATCTCCAGGCCGTAGGCGACGTTGTCGAGGACGGTTCGGTGGGGCAGCAGGCCGAAGTGCTGGAAGACCATCGCGGCGCGGCGGCGGCGCAGTTGGCGCAGCCGGTTCTTGTCCATGGCACGCACGTCCTCGCCGTCCATGGCGAGTCTGCCGGCGGTGGGTTCGATGAGCCGGGTCAGGCAGCGGACCAGGGTGGACTTGCCGGAGCCGGAGAGGCCCATGACGACGAAGACCTCGCCCTGGCGGACGTCGAAGCTGACGTCGCGGACGGCGGCGGTGCAGCCGGTGGCGGCGCGCAGCTCGACGGGGTCGAGGGCGGCGAGCGCCGGGTCGGCGGGGACCCGCTCGGCCTTCGGGCCGAAGACCTTCCAGAGGTTCTGCACGGAGAAGACGGGGGCGTCCTGGTCCGCGCGGGCGTCCTGCCCCGGCGGCGTACTACTGGCGGTGGTGGCGTCACTCATCGGGCGTCACCGCCCAGCATCTCGGCGCACTTCTCCCCGACCATGAGGACTCCGATCATCGGGTTGACCGCCGGCATCGTCGGGAAGACGGAGGCGTCGGCGACGCGGATGTTGTGCAGGCCGCGGATCTTCAGCTCCGGGGTGACCACGGCGAGTTCGTCGTCCTCGGCGCCCATCCGGCAGGTCCCGGCGGGGTGGTAGACGGTGTGCGCGACCTTGCGGGCGTACTCGCTGAGCGCCTCGTCGTCGACGACCTGGGGGCCGGGGGCGACCTCGCGCTTGAGCCACCCGGCCAGCGGTTCGGTGCGGGCGATGCGCCGGGCGATCTTGATGCCGTCGACCAGGGTCTGGGCGTCGTAGTCGTCCTCGTCGGTGAAGTACCGGAAGTCGAGGGCCGGCTTGACCTCGGGGTCGGCACTGGTCAGGTAGAGGCGGCCGCGGCTGTGCGGCTTGGGGATGTTCGGGGTCATCGACACGCCGTGCTCGGGGCGTTCGTAGCCCAGGCGCTCGGGGTTGTCGGTGAAGGGGATCTGGTAGAAGTGGAACATCAGGTCCGGGCCGCGTCCCTTGGGGTCGCGGCGGACGAAGAGCCCGGCGTCGCTGTCCATCGCCGAGTTCTCGGGTATGGGTCCGTCGGTCTCCCAGACGATGACCGACTCCGGGTGGTCGAGCAGGTTCTCCCCGACGCCCGGCAGGTCGTGGCGGACCTCGATGCCGAGCTTCTCCAGGTCGGCGCGGGGGCCGACACCCGAGTGCAGCAGCAGCCGCGGCGAGTCCACGGCACCGGCGCACAGCAGCACCTCGCGGCCGGCCTCGACCAGGATCTCCTCGCCGTCCTTGGTGCGCACGTGCACACCGGTGGCCCGGTCACCGTCGAAGGCGAGCCGGTACGCCCAGGTCTCCAGCATGATGTCGAGGTTGGGCCGGTCCAGGTACGGGTGGAGGTAGGCCACCGAGGCGGAGGAGCGCTTGTTGTCCTCCGGGTGGTAGGCCAGGTCGAAGAAGCCGACGCCCTCGCTGAACGGCTTCCTGTTGAACCCGTCGACGTGCGGCACGCCGAGCGCGCCCCGCGCGGCGTCGACGAAGTCCCGCGCGATGGCGTTCCGGTCCTTCTCGTCGACCGGCACGATGTTGTTCTTCAGCCGCGCGTAGTACGCCTCCATCTGCACGGCACCCCAGCCCTCGGCGCCCGCCGTCTCCCACTCGTCCCAGTCGGAGGGGAGCGGCTTGAAGGCGATGAGGGTGTTGTGGGAGGAGCAGCCGCCGAGCACCCTGGCGCGGCTGTGCCGGATGTGGCTGTTGCCGCGTGGCTGCTCGGTGGTGGGGTAGTCGTAGTCGAGGTCGCCGCCGAGCAGTCCCATCCAGCGGCGCAGGGTGAGGACGTCCGGCCGGTCGACGTCCGAGGGGCCGCCCTCGATGATCGCGACGGTGGTGTCCGGGTTCTCGGTCAGCCGTGAGGCGATCACCGATCCCGCGGTGCCGCCGCCGATGACGACGTAGTCGTACGTGGGCATGTTGCTCCTCCTTGACCTGCAAGGTGCTGCGCGTGGTGGGGCGTCGCCGCCTGGTGCGGAACGCCTGCGTGCTGCGGGACTTGCGGGGTGGCTCTGCGTGTGGGGGTGGGCGGGTGCCCGTGGGGGGTGGGGCGCCCGGCGGCCCGGACGGCGTCCGGGCCGGGTGTCAGCCGGCGAACCAGCGCACCGGCCTGGGCGCGAGGTTCTGGTAGACGTGCTTGGTCTCGCGGTACTCGGCGAGTCCGGCGGGGCCCAGTTCGCGGCCGGTGCCGGACTTGCCGAAGCCGCCCCATTCGGCCTGCGGCAGGTAGGGGTGGAAGTCGTTGATCCAGACGGTGCCGTGGCGCAGCCGGGCGGCGACGCGGCGGGCACGGCCGGCGTCGGTGGTCCAGACGGCTCCGGCCAGGCCGTACTCGGTGTCGTTGGCGAGTGCGACGGCCTCGTCCTCGGTGGTGAAGGTCTCCACGGTGAGGACCGGTCCGAAGACCTCCTCGCGGACCACCCGCATCTCGCGGTGGCAGCCGTCGAGGACGGTCGGCTCGTAGAAGTAGCCGGTGGCCGGGCGGACCTCGCTGGGCTCGGGCTGCTTGCCTCCGGTGCGCAGCACGGCGCCCTCCTGGAGCGCGGAGGCCACGTACTCCTGGGTCTTCTCCAGCTGGGCCTGGGAGACGAGGGGGCCGCACTCGACGCCCTCCTCGGTGCCCCGGCCAAGGCGGATCCGCCGGGCGCGGCGGGTCAGTTCGTCGACGAAGCGTGTCCGCACCGACTCCTCGACGATCAGCCGCGACCCGGCCGAGCAGACCTGGCCGCTGTGGATGAAGGCGGCGTTCAGGGCCTGGTCGACCGCCGTGTCGAAGCCGTCCTCGGTGGCGCAGGCGTCGGCGAAGACCACGTTCGGGTTCTTGCCGCCCAGTTCCAGCGCGACCTTCTTGACGGAGGCGGCGGCGGCCTGGGCCACCTTGGTGCCGCTGACCAGGCCGCCGGTGAAGGAGACCAGGTCCACGTCGTCGTGGGTGCCGAAGCGGGCGCCGACGGTGTGGCCCGGGCCGGTCACCAGGTTGGCGACGCCCGCGGGCAGGCCCGCCTCGGCGAGCAGCCGGATCAGGGCGACGGTGCTCAGCGGGGTGATCTCACTGGGCTTGAGGACGAAGGTGTTGCCCGCGGCGAGCGCCGGGGCCACCTTCCAACTTGCTTGGAGCAGCGGGTAGTTCCACGGGGTGATGAGACCGCAGACGCCGACCGGCTCGTGCACGACGACGCTGTGCACCTCGTCGGTCCCCGCGTCGACCACACGGCCCGCCCCCTCACCGACGACCAGGTCGGCGAAGTAGCGGAAGGCGTCGGCGACGCAGTCGACGTCGACCCGGCCCTCTTCCAGGGTCTTACCCGCGTCCCGGCTCTCCAGCAGGCCGATCTCCTCGCGGTCGCGGACCAGCAGGTCGGCGACACGGCGCAGCAGGGCGGCCCGCTCGGCGACCGGGGTGCGCGGCCAGGGGCCCTCGTCGAAGGCGCGGCGGGCGGCCGCGACGGCGGCGTCCGCGTCCTCGGTGCCGCCCTCGGCGACCACCGCGAACGGTGTGGCGTCCGACGGGTCGATGATCTCCCGGACGGCCCCCGACGCGGCCGCCCGCCACGTCCCGTCCACGTAAATGGTCTGTTCTGCCGACACGTCGTGTTTGCCTTTCGATCCAAGGGGTGCGCCGCCGTCCACCTGCACGGCAGCGCGATGCACCTGCCCATGGGCCTGCCATCCATGCCGGTTCGCGGGGCATCGTGGGGTGACTCACCGACGCCGCACGGCATACGGCGCCTTAACCGGGCAAACGGGGCCTTACTGCTGGTCATGGGGTGGCGGCGGTCCGTGGCGGTCGGGCGCTTGGGCCCGCGTCGTCGGAGTCGGGCCAAGGGCGGCCGGCCCGTCTTCGGCCTGGGGTCGGGCGACGGCCTCCGGCCGGTCGGCCGGCGCCGGCGCTGACGGCCTCAAGCGGCGGCCGGGCTGTCGCGGGCCCCGGGCCGGTCGGTCCGCCGGCCACTAAGGACCGCGCACACCGGCGGGGCCGGGGGTCGCGGGGCGCGCCGGGATTCCGGCCCGCGCCGTCCGCCCGTGGCGGCGTTCGAGACCCTCGGTGACCGGCGGCCGGGCGGCGCTGGGGCCGAGCGGGGCTCCCCTCCGGTCCCGCCCGGCTGCGGGGCGTGTACCCCGGGAGGTGGCTCGTCCGTGGGTTACGGGGTTTTCCGGGGGCGGAGGAGGGCCACGGCCTCGACGAGGGAGAGAGCGGGTTCGGCCTTGCGCAGGGCCCGTACGGCGGCTACGGAGTCGCGGTCGCCGGTGAAGCCGACGGCGGCCAGGCGCTGGGCGAGCCAGCGCGCGCGCAGGTCGTGCTCGCTGAGGCGGGCGCCACGGGCCACGGCGAGCGCGCGTTCCAGGCCGGGGCGCTCCGCCTCGTCGGCGTCGGCGAAGGCTCGCTCCAGGGCGGCGACGACCTCGTCGGAGTCCTGGACGAATCGCGGCCCGGTCTGGTTCCTAGGTGTTCCCCACATGGTGGTCACCTACCTGAGGCGGCCGGATCTACACCTCAGTTGAGCAAGACCTGAGACTGTCGTCGGCGTCTCGAGGGGACCGGCCGGGGTACCTCCGGCTGTGCCCGCTGCTGTTCCGCCCGGCCTCGGTCATCACGTGCTGCCGGTGAGCGGCGGTGCCGGCGCCCGCAGGGCCCGGCCGCGAGCCGGCCGCGCGCCGGGCGTGGACCGCTCCGCCGCACCTGTGGCACGGCCGGCTCCGGCGCCACGAGGCCGCCGTGGCCGCCGGGGGACGGGTGCCGGCCGCCGCCGATCTGCGCCCCCGCTCCCCCGCTCGTACGCTGGGAGGAGCCGCACCACCGGCGGAGGTGACCCCATGCCCCATCCCATCCGGGCGGCGGCCGCAGCGGCGGCGTCCACCCTGCTCGCGGCGGCCGTGGCGCTGGCGGCGCCCGGCGCGGCGTCCGCCGCCGAGGACGGCCTGAACGGGCTGAGCGCCGAGGAGATCGCCGAGCGTGCCCGTACCGCGTTGCGTGGTGCGGCCTCGCTCCACGTCACGCTGGACCAGGAGCAGTTCGACGGCGGCACGAGCGCCCTGGAGGACCCGGCCGCCGCCGACCTCGCCATGGACGAGGAGGGCCGGTGCGCGGGCACCGTGACCCTGACCCGCGGGCGGGGCGCCGTCGAGCTGGTCAAACGCGGCGAGGAGGTGTGGGTGAGGCCCGACCGCGCCTTCTGGGAGGCACAGCTCCCCGGCGGGCAGGGACGCGCCGCCGCCGACACCCTGCACGGCCGCTACGTCCACGGCACCACGCGGGACGGCGTCCTCGCCGCCGTCACCGAGGCCTGCGACCTGGACTCCCTCAAGGAGGACCTGATCGGCGAGGCCACCCCCGACGAGGGCGCCCGCATGGCCAAGGGCGCCGCGACCACGGCCGCGGCCACCCCGGTGGTCCCGCTGCTGCGCCAGGAGGGCGGCGAACGCGTCACCCTCTACGTGGCCTCCGAGGGCCCGACGCACCTGGTCCAGGCGACCCGCACCTCGGACGCCAAGGAGGAGACGGTCACCGTGACCGGTTACGGCGCTCCGGTGCGCGCCGAGGCCCCGGACGAGCAGGACACGCTGGACCTGACGACCTTGCGCGACCGTCTCGGTCCGCTCTGAGACTGGCCGGAGCCAGGGCCCGCGTACCCGTCGTCCACGCGAAGCAGCCCCCGCCCACCCGGGTCACGGGCGGTCGAGGGCTGCTTCTGGGTCACCGTGACCGCGTGGTCGGTGCGCTCGCGCGGTCACGGGAGACTGCGGCCGGCCGGCCGCCGGGCGGGGTGGCTCAGATGAGGCCCAGGGCGCGGACGGCGTCGCGCTCCTCGGCCAGCTCCTGCACCGAGGCGTCGATGCGGGCGCGGGAGAAGTCGTTGATCTCCAGGCCCTGGACGATCTTGTAGGTGCCGTTCTCGGTGGTGACCGGGAACGAGGAGATGAGGCCCTCGGGGACGCCGTAGGAACCGTCCGACGGGATGCCCATGGAGGTCCAGTCGCCCTCGGCGGTGCCGTTGACCCAGTCGTGGACGTGGTCGATGGCGGCGTTGGCGGCGGAGGCGGCCGAGGAGGCGCCGCGCGCCTCGATGATGGCCGCGCCGCGCTTGGCGACGGTCGGGATGAAGTCGTCGGCCAGCCACTGCTCGTCGCTGACGACCTCGGCGGCGTTCTTGCCGGCGATCTCCGCGTGGAAGATGTCCGGGTACTGGGTCGCCGAGTGGTTGCCCCAGATCGTCAGCTTCTTGATGTCCGAGACCTGCGCGCCGGTCTTCTTGGCCAGCTGCGACAGGGCGCGGTTGTGGTCCAGGCGGGTCATCGCGGTGAAGCGCTCGGCCGGTACGTCCGGGGCGGCGGCCTGGGCGATCAGGGCGTTGGTGTTGGCCGGGTTGCCGACGACCAGGACCTTGATGTCGTCCGCGGCGTGGTCGTTGATGGCCTTGCCCTGGGGCTTGAAGATGCCGCCGTTGGCCTCCAGCAGGTCACCGCGCTCCATGCCCTTGGTGCGGGGGCGGGCACCGACCAGCAGCGCGACGTTGGCGCCGTCGAAGCCGGCGTTCGGGTCGTCGGTGATCTCGATGCCCTGGAGCAGCGGGAAGGCGCAGTCGTCGAGCTCCATGGCGGTGCCCTCAGCGGCCTTGAGGCCCTGCGGGATCTCCAGGAGGCGGAGCCGGACCGGCACGTCCGCGCCGAGCAGGTGGCCGGAGGCGATGCGGAACAGCAGCGCGTAGCCGATCTGGCCGGCCGCGCCGGTGACGGTGACATTCACGGGAGTGCGGGTCATGGCGATCTCCGTTAGACAGCGGGCGGTGGGGCGTACCCCAGGTGCGGTGGACCCACCGGGCCGGGCCCGGGCCGGTCATCCGGCACCCGGGTCGCGCGGCGCTGGATGATCGATCTCTTGGTATCAAGAGAGTTCCGGTGGTCAGGCTATCGCGCTCCCCGGGCGGCGCCAGGTGCGGGTGCTGTGGCGGGTCTCACGTGCGCGCGGGGGTGCTCGTCGGAGTCTCCCGGGCCCGTGTGCCCGGGGCCGCCCCTTGCCGGGCGTGCACCGCCGCGCGCCTCGCCATCCCCTGGCGGGCGGCGGCCGGAGGCTGCCCCTCGGTGGCACGGGCGTACGGCTGGTGACGTTCCGTCGGGCACGGGGCCGGGTCACCCGGGCGGGGCTCCGGCGGGGGCGGGGCCCCGGCACGCCTGCGCCCGGGACCGCGCCCCGGCCGCCGTCACGGAGTCGGGGCCGTGCACCCCGTGGTTCCGGTGACCAGGGTGGCGCAGGCCTTCGCGTCGGCCGGGTCCTCGACGGCGAGCATCGCGGTGTAGGCGTCGAAGGTGGTGGCGACCTTGGCGCTCTCCTGGGCCTCGGTGCCGACGTCGACGGCTATCTCGTCGCCCTCCGCGGCCTGGGTGATGCGGGCCCAGGCGGCCTCGCAGGTCTTGCTGTAGCGGATCTCGACCACCGTGGTGCCGACGGTGGCCGTGGCACTGGTGACCGCCTGCTCGCCCGCGCAGCCCATCTCCTCCGGGTCCTCCCCGGTGCAGTCGGCCCCCGCGCACTTGACGCCCGCGGGAAGCGCCTTGGCCGTCTTGGAGGGCTTGGCGGTCGGTTGCGGGGCGGGCTCGCCGGCGGGGCGCAGGAGGAAGAAGCCGCCCGCGACCAGGGCGAGCGCGGCGACGGCGCCGGTGAGGATCAGCGGCAGGCGTGTGCCCTTGCCCTTGCCGCCCGAGGTGCCGCCCGAGGTGCCTCCCGAAGTGCCGCCGGACGTGCCGCCGGGCGGGGGCCCGGGCGGGACCGGGACGCCGGGCGGGCCCGGCCGGCGGGGCACGGAGGGTGTCGGCGGGGCCTCGCGGACACCCGCCGCCGCACCACCGCGGAAGCCGCGGCCGTCCGCGCCGTCCGCCTTGGCCCGCGACCCGGTCTTGGGGGCCCGGTGTCCGAGGTCGATGCCCTGCGGCGGCGTGAAGTCGCCCAGGGCGGCTCGGGCCTGGGTGATGCGGATGGCCTCCATGGTCATGTCGTGGCGCATCTCGGAGCGGCTCCAGGCGCGTTCCGCCAGCTCCCACATGGTGGTGAGGTGCACCGGGTTGGTGCCGGTCGCCTCGGCCAGGGCGATGATCGCCCGTTTGGGCGCGAGCAGCCGCCCGTTGAGATAACGCTCCCAGGACGTCTTGCTGTAACCGGTGCGGTCCGAGACCGCCGCGATGCTCAGCCCGCTGCGGTCGACCAGCCGGCGCAGCTGCCCCGCGAACTCACGGACCTGCGGATCGAGTTCCTCCGGCAGTGGTTTCCATCGAGCCATGACGTGCCCCCCATTCCCCCCGTACCTGCCCTGCTGCTGCTCCCCGTGCTGCGCGCGGCCTCCCCCGGTGCCGCCCGCTCCACCCTATTTCCCCACGCCCCCGGCGGACCGGGTCCCTCCGGAAGCCGCGGCCGCCGGTCGTGCGGCCGCGGGGCGACCTACCCCGAGGATGCGTCCGGCAAGGATGCCAGTTCCCGGTCACGGGGCGCACGGGTGCACGGATGCATCCGCCGCGCACACCGCACGCCCCGGCGAGGCGTGCCCGCGCGGGACGGGCCCAGTCTCCCACCGGTGGGCCGCCTCTCGGGACGGACGCCGTTACGCGTTGGGAACACCGCCCCGGAACGGTCACTTCCGTGTGACAGCACCCGCGCTGACCTTGAGGTGCTCATGGCGTTCGCCCACTCTGTACCCGGGCGCCCGCCCTCCGACGGGGGAGAGGACGGGCGCCTTCCCCTCCTCCGCCCGGCCGGCGGCCTTCGGCCCCGCGCGGATCAGCGCACGTAGGCGCACTCCTCGCCGCCGTGCACCGGCAGCAGACAGGCCCGCGCACCGGCCGGCGCGCCCTGCTCGGGCAGAGCGGTCATGAGTGTGGCCAGGTACCCCGCGGCCGCCGCCTCGTCCACCGGCCCCGCCGTCCGCGCGGGCGCCCCGGGCAGCCGCAGCACGAACCGGTCCCCCGCCCGCAGCCCGCTGGCCCGCGCCCACAGGGCCCGGCAGTGCCGCCCGTACCGCACCTGGACGCGCCGCCCCTCCGGGGTGCGGTGCTCGGCGAGGGTCTCCACCGCGTCGGCCCGGTCGCAGCCCATCACGCCGGGTGCCCGCCCCTCGCACTCCGGCCCGGTGCAGCCGTGCACGAGCGGCGCCCGCTCCCACGGGCCCACCCCGGGCTCGGACGCGGCGGCGTGCGGGGCGCGTTCGGCGAGCACTCTGACCCCGGCACCCGCTCCGACGGCGACCGCCAGCACCGCACCCGCCACGAGCAGCGGCCACACCCGGCGCCGGCGGGGCCCCGGCCCGGCCACCGGCCCGGCCACCGCACCGGCCGTCGGCCCGGAAGGCTCCGGCGGCCCGGCGGCCGTGCACGCCCCGCGCCCGCTCCACTCGGCGTCGGCCAGTTCCCACAGCGCCAGCACCCGCGCGGGCGGCTCACCGGCCACCTGGCAGAGCGCCACCACGGCGGCCCGCGGCACGGGCTGGGCGCCCGAGAGGTACCGGCCCCAGGACGACTTGCTGTACGCGGTGGCGGCGGCGAGCCCGGCCAGGCTGCGGCCGGACCGCTCACGCAGGGACCGCAGTTCGTCCAGGACGCGGCGGCACTCCGCGGGCATCACGTCACCGGTCATCGGCGCAGCTCACCCCAGGTGTCCGGGCCCACGACGCCGTCCACCGGGATACGCCGGTCGGCCTGGAGGCGCCGGACCGCCGCCTGGACGGCCGGCCTGTACAGGCCGTCGGAACTGCCGGGGTCGAACCCGTGGTGGCGCAACAGGCACTGCGCCTCGACGACGTGCCAGCCGGCGCTGTTGATGTCGAGGTAGGCGGCGCGTTCCCGGCTGTGGCCCGCGTGCAGCAGGCCGCCGGCGCGGCGCACCTCGCAGGGGTGCTCCGTACCGCGCCGCCAGCGCGCCCCGTCCGGCCGCACCAGGTCGGGGCCCTCCACGCCTCCGGGCCCGGCCGCGACCCGCGTCCCCGGGCCGGAGACCAGCCCGGTGGTCAGCCCCGCCGCGAAGCCCAGCGCCAGCGCCCCCACGAGGAGCGCGGCGGCCACCACCGTGCGCCGCCGCCCGCCCGGCAGTCCCGGCGGCTCGGGGTGCTCCCCCGCCGAGGAGCGGCCGGCGGGGCCGGAGTCGGCGCCCGGCTGGGCGGTACCGGTGCTGTGCCCGTCGGCGGCCCGGTGCTCGGTCGCCACCTCGTGCAGGGCGAGCAGCCGCGTCGGGTCGACCCCGCAAACCTCCGCGAGCCC
This sequence comes from Streptomyces diastaticus subsp. diastaticus, assembly GCF_011170125.1. NCBI lineage: Bacteria > Bacillati > Actinomycetota > Actinomycetes > Kitasatosporales > Streptomycetaceae > Streptomyces > Streptomyces diastaticus. The sequence continues at coordinate 338,362 of NZ_BLLN01000001.1, forward strand.
GATGACGGCGGCGCGCGGGACGGGGGCGCGCCCGCCGAGGTACCGGTCCCACGACGACCGGCTGTACCCGGTACGCGCGCCCAGCGCGGCCAGGCTGAGTCCGCTGTGGTCCTTCAGCCTCCGCAGTTGTACGACGAGCTGCCGCTCACGCCGGTCGAGCCCAGCGGGCAGTTCCGCCCAACGTGCCATGTGTGCCGCCCCTGTCACCCGCTCCGCCCGCCGACGCCCCTCACCGGCGGTCGCCTTCCGGGCGAAGCATTGCGGAGAAACTCCGCGAGAGTGCGGCATACCGGACGGAATCACCCGATCCGGAGAGCCTGGGGTGCAAGGGATGTACGGGACGGGCGGGGCACGCGTCGCCTGCGGCGCGTGTACGGCGCGCGTCCGGCGCGGACGGGGGCCCTGCGCTCCCCCGGTGGATGGCCGGCCTCAAGCGCCGGCCGGGGTCGTCCGTCCGTCCGCCCCGGCTCTCCCCGGCGCGCCCGCACCGGTACGCGGGGGGCGTCTCAGACGCGGGCCGGGCTTGATGGAACCGCCCGGCAGGCGGGGCCCAGCCCGCCCACGTGCGAGGCGGCACCGAGCCGGCGCGGCGTCCGACGAGCCCGGCGGCGTCCGACCCGACCCGGCCCGGCCGGCATCCGCGGCCTAGTTGTTCTGTCCGGGGAGGTTGTGAACGGTGAGACAGGTCTCGGCCGAGGGATCTTGAACGGGTGAGGGCCTTCCGGTTCGGTGTGGATTGCGACGTCTACACCAACCAGAAAGGCCCTCGTGCCCCACCGTAATGCACCCCTGACCGAGACCGGACGGCTGCGCCTGGCCCGTTGCGTGGTCGAGGACGGCTGGCCCCTGCGCCGGGCCGCCGAACGCTTCCAGGTCTCGCCCACCACCGCCCAGCGGTGGGCCGACCGCTACCGCCGCCTGGGGGAAGCCGGCATGGCCGACCGCTCCAGCCGCCCACGCACGAGCCCGGGCCGCACTCCCACCCGTACCGAGCGGCGGATCATCAAGGTCCGTCTGCTGCGCCGGTGGGGACCGGCCCGCATCGCGCACTTCCTGCACCTGGTGCCCTCGACCGTGCACCGCGTGCTCACCCGCTACCGCCTGGCCCGCCTGTCGCATCTCGACCGGACCACCGGCCGCGTGGTGCGCCGCTACGAACGCGCCAGGCCCGGCGAACTCGTCCACGTCGACATCAAGAAACTGGGCAACATCCCCGACGGCGGCGGACACAAGGTCCATGGCAGGGCTCAGGGCGGCCGCAACAGCTCCGCGCACCGCGACCCCGCCCGGCCCCGCGCCGTCCACGGCCGTCCCAACCTCGGCTACAGCTACCTGCACACCGCCGTCGACGACCACTCCCGCCTCGCCTACAGCGAGATCCACGCGGACGAGAAGAAGGAGACCGCCACCGCCTTCTGGCAGCGGGCCCACACCTTCTTCACCCAGGCCGGGATCTCCGTCGAACGGGTACTGACCGACAACGGCTCCTGCTACCGCTCACGCGACTGGCGCGATGCCCTGGCAGCGACCGGGATCGCCCACAAGCGGACCCGGCCCTACCGGCCCCAGACGAACGGCAAGGTCGAACGCTTCAACCGCACCCTGCTGGACGAGTGGGCCTACGCACGCCCCTACCGGTCAGAAGCCGAGCGCCGCCAAGCGTTCCCGCAATGGCTGCACACCTACAATCACCACCGCGGACACACCGCGCTGAAAGGGCAACCACCCGCCAGCCGCGTCCCCAACCTCACAGGGCAATACACCTAGTCCACCGTGAAGTGCAAGGTCCGGTCGAGGAACGGCAACTCCAGCCAGGGGCTGGGCTGCTGCATCAGGGCGAGCACCACGATCGCCGCCCCCAGCACGGAGTACGCCGCCAGGTCCGTGAACCGCGAGCGGACAGCGAGCATCCCCACGGACGCCACCCCCCACCGCAGTCCCGCACCCACGAGCAGCGCCACCCCGATGAGCAGGGTCCCGACCCGCGTCACGTCGAAGGCGGTGAGGACCAGCCCCAGCCCCACCAGGGAGAGCACCAGCAGCATCGGCCACTGCCGGGCGGGCGCGGGCGCGTCCCCGGCGGCGGCCCGCCCCCCGCCCTCGGGCCGGGCGATGGAGCGGGTGATCCGCGGGAAGCGGCGCGACCCGGGCTCCCGCCGGGTCCAGCCCAGCTTCGCCACCCCGGTGCGCACCCCCGCCCCAGCACGGCTGGCCCCGCCCTTCCCGGGGTCGGGCCCGGTCTTCACCCCGGCCTCGGGAGCCGGCTCGGCGGCGGGCTCTTCGTCGGGTGCGTCGGGTACGTCGGCGCTCATCGGTGGCGGCCTCCTCGGGGGATCAGGCGGCGGAGGCGGCCTGGCGCTCGGCCGCCTCGACGACGTTGACGAGGAGCTGGGCGCGGGTCATCGGGCCGACGCCGCCGGGGTTGGGGGAGATCCAGCCGGCCACCTCGGCGACGCCCGGGTGGACGTCGCCGACGATCTTGCCGTTCTCGTCACGGCTGACGCCGACGTCCAGGACGGCCGCGCCCGGCTTCACGTCCTCGGGCTTGACCAGGTGCGGGACTCCGGCGGCGGCCACGACGATGTCCGCGCGCCGCAGGTGGGCGGCGAGGTCGCGGGTGCCGGTGTGGCACTGGGTGACCGTGGCGTTCTCGGAGCGGCGGGTGAGCAGCAGCGGCATGGGGCGGCCGATGGTGACCCCGCGGCCGACGACGACGACCTCGGCACCGTTGATCTCGACGCCGAAGTGGCGCAGCAGCGTGACGATGCCGAAGGGGGTGCAGGGCAGCGGTGCGGGCTCGTTGAGGACGAGGCGGCCGAGGTTGGTCGGGTGGAGGCCGTCGGCGTCCTTGGCCGGGTCCATCAGTTCGAGGATGCGGTTCTCGTCGATGCCCCTGGGGAGCGGCAGCTGCACGATGTAACCGGTGCAGGCCGGGTCCTCGTTGAGTTCCCGGACGACCGCCTCGATCTCCTCCTGGGTCGCGGTGGCGGGCAGTTCGCGCTGGATGGAGGCGATGCCCACCTGGGCGCAGTCGCGGTGCTTGCCCGCGACGTACTTCTGGCTGCCCGGGTCCTCGCCGACCAGGACGGTACCGAGGCCGGGCAGCACGCCCCGGTCCCGGAGAGCGGCCACACGCTGGGCCAACTCGGACTTGATCGCGGCCGCGGTGGCCTTGCCGTCGAGAATCTGGGCGCTCATACCCCCATCCTCGCGGATGCGCGGCCCCGGCCGCCAATCCGGGGCGGGGCAGCACCGGGGAGGTTCCGTGAACGGCCGCGCCGAGCAGCCCTTTTCAGCCAACTTCGCCCCACTCCGACCGAATGATCACGGAGGTTGCACTTGCACAACATCCGCCGTCGGCGACTGGACAAGACACCAGGGTATTGAGAACGATGATGCGCAGACAGTGCCGCGGGCAGTGCCGGGGGGAAGCGCCGCTTACGTCGTTCATCGCCACCTCCTGCGCGGGCCGCGCGTCCCCGCGCTTCAACGGAGGAATCCCGCCATGAGTTTCGGCGATCCCAACAATCCCTACGGCCCGCCCCCGCAGGGCCAGCCGGGCGGCTACGGCACGCCCCAGGGCCAGCCGGGCTACGGCTACCCGCAGGGCGGCCAGCCTGGCCAGCCCGGCTACGGCTACCCGCAGCAGCCGGCGTACCCGGGCGGCCCCGGGGGCGGTTTCCCGACCGAGATGCCGGGGCTGCTCCAGACCGCTCGGGTGCTGCTCTTCATCGTGGGCGCCGTTCAGGTCATCGGCGGTCTGCTGCTGGCCTTCGGCGGCGCCTTCATCAAGGACGCGAGCAGTGTGGCGGAGGACTCCGGCGCGGACCTCGGGGACGACAACCCGTTCGGCTCGGTCGGCGACCTCGGCACCGCCGCGGCGGGTGTCCTCGTCGTGTTCGCCCTCGTCTGCCTCGCTCTGGCGGTCCTCTCGATCATGCTGGGCGTCAAGTTCTCCAACGGCGCCCAGGGCGTCAGGATCACCACGATCGTCTACGGCGCCATCGGCGGCCTGATCGGCCTGCTCGGGCTCCTCGGCGGCCTGGGTCAGGGAGCGGCCGGCACGATCCTCTTCTACGTCCTGTGGGTCGCCATCAGCGGTATATGGATCGCCGCCATGGTCACCGAGGACGGCCGCGCCTGGTTCAACCGCCCGCGCTACTGATCCGCGCGAGGACGCGCGTACGGCCGAGGGCCGCGCCCCCCGCTCGGGGACGCGGCCCTCGCCCGTACGCGCGTACCGGGTCAGTGGAAGAAGTGGCGGGTCCCGGTGAAGTACATGGTGACGCCGGCCTTCTTCGCGGCCTCGACGACCTGCTCGTCGCGGACCGAGCCGCCGGGCTGGACGACGGCACGGACACCCGCCTCCAGCAGGATCTCCAGCCCGTCGGGGAAGGGGAAGAAGGCGTCGGAGGCGGCGAAGGCCCCCCGGGCGCGCTCGGCCCCGGCCCGCTCGACGGCGAGCTTGGCGGAGTCGACGCGGTTGACCTGGCCCATGCCGACGCCGACCGAGGCGCCGTCCTTGGCGAGCAGGATGGCGTTGGACTTGACGGCGCGGCAGGCCCGCCAGGCGAAGGCCAGTTCGGCGAGTTCGCCCTCGCCGAGCGCGTCGCCGGTGGCGAGCGTCCAGTTGGCCGGGTCGTCACCGCCGGCCTGGAGGCGGTCGGTGGCCTGGAGGAGGGCGCCGCCGTCGATCTGCTTGGTCTCGACGGTGGCGGCGGGAGCCTCGGGGCAGCGCAGCACCCGGATGTTCTTCTTGCGGGTCAGCGCCTCCAGGGCGCCGTCCTCGTAGTCCGGGGCGACGATGACCTCGGTGAAGATCTCCGCGACCTGCTCGGCCAGCTCCCGGGTGACGGGCCGGTTGACCGCGATGACGCCGCCGAAGGCGGAGAGCGGGTCGCAGGCGTGCGCCTTGCGGTGGGCCTCGGCGACGTCACCGGCGACGGCGACACCGCAGGGGTTGGCGTGCTTGATGATCGCGACGCACGGGTCCTGGTGGTCGTAGGCGGCCCGGCGCGCGGCGTCGGTGTCCGTGTAGTTGTTGTACGACATCTCCTTGCCGTGGAGCTGCTCGGCCTCGGCGAGGCCGCCCTCGCCGGTGGTGTAGAGCGCCGCGGGCTGGTGCGGGTTCTCGCCGTAGCGCAGCACGGTGGAGCGGGTCAGCGCGGAGCCGAGGAAGTCGGGGAAGCCGCTGTCGTCGGCGGCCGCGTAGGCGCCGGCGAACCAGGAGGCGACCGCCACGTCGTAGGCGGCGGTGTGCTGGAACGCCTTGGCGGCGAGCCGCTTGCGGGCGGCCAGCTCGAAACCGCCGTCGCGGGCGGCTTCCAGGACGGCGCCGTACTGGCCGGGGTCGGTGACGACCGCCACGGACGGGTGGTTCTTGGCGGCGGCGCGGACCATCGAGGGGCCGCCGATGTCGATCTGCTCGACGCACTCGTCGGGGGTGGCGCCGGAGGCGACGGTCTCCCGGAACGGGTAGAGGTTGACGATCACCAGCTCGAACGGCTCGACGCCCAGCTCGGCGAGCTGCTCGCGGTGGCTCTCCAGGCGCAGGTCGGCGAGGACGCCGGCGTGCACGCGGGGGTGGAGCGTCTTGACCCGGCCGTCCAGGCACTCGGGGAAGCCGGTCAGCTCCTCGACCTTGGTGACGGGGACACCGGCGGCGGCGATCCGCCCGGCGGTGGACCCGGTGGAGACCAGCTCGACGCCCGCCTCGTGCAGCCCGCGGGCCAGCTCCTCCAGGCCCGTCTTGTCGTAGACGCTGACCAGCGCGCGGCGGATGGGCCGCTTCGTACCTTCGGCGGTCACGGAATAAGAACCTTTCGTCCCTCAATGCGGTGGCCGTCGCGGGCCAGACGCCCCACGACCTCGACGAGCAGCGTGCGCTCGACGTCCTTGATGCGTTCGTGGAGGGCGGCTTCGCCCTCCACCGAGTCCTCCTCGACGACCTCGACCACGCCCTGGGCGATGATCGGGCCGGTGTCGACGCCGTCGTCGACGAGATGAACGGTGCAGCCGGTGACCTTGACGCCGTACGCGAGCGCGTCGCGTACGCCGTGGGCCCCGGGAAAACTGGGGAGCAGCGCGGGGTGGGTGTTGACCACCCGGCCGCCGAAGCGGGCGAGGAACTCCTTGCCCAGGATCTTCATGAACCCGGCCGAGACGACGAGGTCCGGCTCGTACGCGGCAACCGCCTCGGTCAGTGCCCGGTCCCAGGCGGCCCGGTCGGGGTGGTCCTTGACCCGGCACACGAACGAGGGGATGCCGGCGCCCTCGGCCCGTCGCAGCCCGGCGATCCCGCCCCGGTCGGCGCCGACGGCGACCACCTCGGCGCCGTACCGCTCGGCCCCCTGGCCGGCGATGGCGTCGAGCAGGGCTTGCAGGTTGGTCCCGGAGCCGGAGACGAGGACGACGAGGCGCTTCGGGCGTGAAGACGCGGCGCTGGGAAGCGGCGAGGCCACGGCGGGGGCCTTTCTACGGTGACGCCGGACGTGCGGGCACGCCCGTACGGGCGGTGCGGGAGGCGCTGCCTTGTCCGGTCGTACGCCTTTGTGCGGTCGTACAAAGGTCGCGCTCTCCGCGATACGGGGAACTCTACGAAGCTCCCGACCGTCAGCAACGATACCGGCACACTCACCGGCCCCCACGGGACGGGGGCCCGAGGGGGCGGTAGCGTCTGGGAGGGGCCCGTCCGGGCCCTCGGGCCCGTCCCGGCAGCACCATCCGCACCGCCGCACCGGACCACCACCGGCGACCACGGCCGCCACCGCACATCCGCGCACGGCCGACGCCACCCGGCCGACGCCCCGGCCGGGCCGTCGGCCGGACCACCGAGGGAAGACACGCACCTGATGCCGGACCGACGCTCCGCCGCGAGCATCCGCCTCCCCCTGCCCACCGCCGCCCCCGGCTTCGGGGGCCTCGCCCTGCCGGGCGCCACCGCGACGGCCCCGGACGCGCGGGGCGTGGTGGCGGTCAGGGGGAGCGACTCCTCGTCGTCGGGAGGCGGCCGGGGCAGCACGGAGAAGGAGCGGAAGAACCCGGCCGGCCCGGAGGGCGGGGCCGGGGACCGACGGCCGAAGTCCGGTTCCGGGGAGTCCGGGCGCGAGTCCGGCTCCGGGTCCGAGAAGTCCGCGAACCCGTTCGCGCCGCCGCCCGAGGGGCAGCCGGACCAGCCGTGGCGCCCCCGGACGCCCGCCGGGGGCTCCGGCGACGACTCCGGGCAGGGACGCGGGGGCGGCCGGTGGAGCGACCGCCAGCCCGGCCGCTCCCCCAACCCCTTCGGCTCCGGCCCCGGCTCCCGTGACGACAACGGCGAGGGCCGTCCGCCCGGTCCGCGCTGGGACCCGCGCGACCCCGGTCAGCGCCGCGCCCGGTACGCCCTGTTGTCGGGCATGTGGTCGTTCTTCTTCGCCCTGTTCAACTGGCCCTCGGTCGCCCTGCTGCTCGGCGCGCTCTCCGTCTACTGGGGCGTCACCTCCCTGAAGATGCGGTCCAGGCCCGCCGACGCCACCGCCGGTGCCGAGCGCGCGCCGGGCGGGAGCGCCCCGGCCGCCACCGAGGCGGGCACCCGCCAGCAGACCACGGCCGCCGTCAGCGGCCTGGTCACGGCCGGGCTGGGGCTCGCCCTGGTGGCCGCGATGTTCAGCGCCCGGCTCGTCTACAGCGACTACTACACCTGCATGGACGACGCGCTGACCAACGCCACCCGCGACACCTGCGAGAAGCACCTCCCGAAGGACCTGCGACCCCTGCTGGGCGTCGACAACGACACCGAGGGCTGAGGTCCCGGGCGGGGCGGCGGCCCGCCCGTCCGGACACCGAGCGCCTCCCGCCGGCACCCCGAGGGTGCGGTGGGAGGCGCTCTGCCGTCGCGGCCCCGCCGCCTCACTCCCCGCCCGGCGGCCCCTCTCCCGGCGGGGCCTGCGGTCCGGCGGGCCGCGCCCGCCACTCCTGCGGCCTGTGGGCGGGGAGCTGGTCGTACAGGTCGTGCGGGGCGCCGAGGGGTGAGCCGCCGAGCGCGGCCACCGGGTCGGGGCGCGAGACCCGCTCCCACCAGTCGGGCGGGTCGACGCGTTCCGCGTCCTCGTCCGGCGCCGTGTCCTCGTCGCCCCTGCCCGCTTCGCCCTTGCCCGCTTCGCCCTTGCCCGCCTGGCCCTTGCCCGCGTCGCCCGTCGGCATCGCCTCCCCGTCGGGCGCGGCGGCGCCGGGGACGGCCGGCCCCGTCCCGGTCATGGCGATGCCGAGGAGACGGGCCCCGGCCCACCGGCCGTTCTCGGCCTCGGGGTCGCGGGGCCGGCGGGCCCGCCGGCGCCAGGCGCGCACGGCCAGGGCGGTGGGCACGCCGAGCAGCAGGGTCCAGGCACCCGCGGCCCCGCCCGCCGCCCACCAGACCGGGCCCAGCTCCGCGAGGCGGGCCACCCCGAGCGGGCCACCCGCCGCCCGGGCCGCCACCGCGCAGACCAGACCGGCGACCAGGGCGGCCAGCGCGGCCGCCCCGGCGGTGGCCGAGGCCGACCAGGGAGCCTCCTCGGCGGGACGCGCGGCCCCGTCCGGTGCGTCGGGGCGCGCGGCCGGGATGGCGGCCCGTCCGGTGAACCAGCCGGCGGTCACCCCGGCGGCCACCGGAATCGCGGCGACCGCGCAGGTCAGCGGCGTACCGGGCCCGTCGGTCGGGAGCGCGGCGAGCAGCGGGAACGGGGGCAGGTCCGGCCCCGAGGTGGCGGCGAGCGGCGTCACGAGGGTGCCGGCGCCGACCTGGAACCCGGCGCCGAGCGCGTAGGCGGCGCCCCAGATCACGGCGTTGGGCAGCAGGGCCAGGGCGAGCAGGAGGACGGCGAGCCGCCCCGACCAGACGTCGGTGAGCATCAGGTACGAGGCGCGGGCGGGTTCCCAGCCCAGGACGAGTGAGGCGCCGACGAGGACGGCGCCGCCGCCCGCGAGAACGAGGGCGGCGGCGAGGCCCGCCCGGCAGGCGGCGGCACCACGCCGCCCGCCGAAGGCGGCGCGGACTCCCCCGAACCGCCCGTCCGCGCCCACGGGTGACGGCGCGTCGGCACTCCTGCCGCGTACCGAACGCAGGCCCGCGAGGGCGGCGACGAGCGCCAGCAGCGGCAGGTGCCAGGCGGCCTCGCGCAGGGCGGGACGCAGTTCGCCGCCGGTGGCGTGGAGGGCGACGAGGGCGCCGACGGCGGCGTAACCGGTGGTGACGCCCCAGACGACGGTGCGGCCGGGGATCTCGGGCGCCTCCGGGGTCTCGGGCTCGGCGGCCTCCCGGGCGGCGCGGCGGACCAGCCAGAAGGGGAGGGCGGCGAGCAGCAGGGGGGTGAGGCCGAGCGGGGCGGGGGTCCCGGTGAGCGTGTCGGTGCGGGTGAGGCCGACGCCGTGGCCGAGCAGCCAGAGGCCGGCGGCGGTCCCCGTGGCGCCGCCGGGCCCGCTGTCCGGGTAGGGCGAACCGATCCACAGCGCCATGACCACCACCGCGTACGCGCCCAGGCCCAGGCCGGCGGCGACCGCCCCGCCGAGCAGACAGCCCGCCAGGGCCGGGGACCGGTCGCGCACGCGGTCGGCAAGGGAGGTGAGCCGGGCGGCGGGTGAAAGGGAGTCATCGGTCATTCGGGTCACACCGGCCATGCTCCCAATGCCACGGACGGGATGCGCGCAACAGGCGAAGACCGGATGTGTCGCCGAAGATACGGTTATGTACTTTTCCGTACGGACAGGTGAGGTGTGCCCGTGCTTCCGGCCGGTCCCGGCGGCCCCGGTCCCTGCTGTGGAGAACGCGACATGACGAACCGTCCCGCCCCGACGCTCCCGACCCCCGCGGAACGCCGGAGACTCCGCGAGGCGGCCTCCCTCAGCCAGGCGGCACTGGCCGAGCGGATGAGCGTCACCAGCACGACCATCCATTCCTGGGAGACCGGCCGCGCCACCCCCCGGGGCCGCGCCCTGGAGGCGTACGCCCGATTCCTCACCACCGCCGCCCCGCCCTCAGCCGGCCGCCCGGCCGGACAGCCCGTCAAGGCGGCGCGGCCGGCGGAGCCGGCGAAGGACGGGAGCCGCGCGCGGAGACCGGGCCCCCCTCCCGGACGCGGGCAGCGACCGACCGCTCCGGTAGGGACGGCGGCCAGGAGTCAGGCGACGGGGACGGCGCCCCCCACGGCGGGACCGCGACGGAGCCGGCCGGGAACCGCCCCGCCGCAGCCCGCCGTCCCGGAACCTCCGCGCCCTCGGACCACACCCCCGGGCTCCGGCGGCCCCTCCCCCGCGCGGACGGCGGCCCCCCGCCCCACGAGGCCCGCCGGCGCCACCCCTCGCGAGGCGTTCGACGCCCTCTACGCCTCCTGCGCGGGGGTCCTCGTACGGCAGACCTATCTGCTGACGGGCCGGCACACCGTGGCGCTGGAGTCGGTGGACCGTGCGTTCCAGCTGGCCTGGGCGCGCTGGCCGGAGGTGGCGGTGGACCGGGACCCGGCGGGTTGGGTGCGGGCGGCCGCGCACGAGTACGCCCTCTCGCCCTGGCACCGGATGCGGGCGGCCCGCCGCCGTCCGGCCCGGCCCGGTGGCGTCGTGACCCCGCCACGCGGCCGCGCCGACCACGACCTGATGGACGCGCTCCTCTCGCTGGCCCCCCGCCACCGCCGCAGCCTGCTCCTCTACGACGGTGTGGGCCTGGACCTGCCCGAGACGGCGGCGGAGACCGAGGCGACCACCCGGGCCGCGGCCCACCGCGTGCTGTCCGCCCGGGCAGCGGTCGCCGAGCGCGTCCCCGCCCTCGCCGACCCGGCCGCCCTGCACCGGCGGCTCGACGCCCTGTCCCCCATGGGACCGGCCACCACGGAGCAGGGGGCGGTCATCCGTACGGTGGGTGAACGCCGGGTACGCGGGTGGACGCGGTCGGCCGTGGCGCTCACCGCGCTGGTCGCCGGGGCGACGGGCTTCTGCGTCAGCGTCGCCCCCGACCACTACGTCCGCCCGCCCGCGGCCGGCGAGGCCGTCACGGGGGTCCCGCCGCACGCGGGCCCCGGCCCGCTGTCGGAGGAGGAGCGCTCGCTGCGGGACACCCTGCGCGAGCACCCGGCGGCCGGTCCGGAACGGGTCAAGCCGCTGCCGGGCTGACCACCGCCCGAACCCCCGGGTACGCGTGAGGGCCCGCACCCCCGGCAGGGGGGTGCGGGCCCTCTGGCGTCGCCGGTCGCGCCGTCAGGCGCGGGACCCGGTCCGCGTGTCAGCCGGCGAGGATCTCGCGGGCCAGCCCGGCGGTCTCGGTCGGGGTCTTGCCGACCTTGACACCGGCGGCCTCAAGGGCCTCCTTCTTCGCCTGGGCGGTGCCGGAGGAACCGGAGACGATGGCGCCGGCGTGGCCCATGGTCTTGCCCTCGGGCGCGGTGAAGCCCGCGACGTAGCCGACGACCGGCTTGGTGACGTTGGCCTTGATGTAGTCGGCCGCACGCTCCTCGGCGTCGCCGCCGATCTCGCCGATCATCACGATCAGCTCGGTCTCCGGGTCGGCCTCGAACGCCGCGAGGGCGTCGATGTGCGTGGTGCCGATGACCGGGTCGCCACCGATGCCGACGGCGGAGGAGAAGCCGATGTCACGCAGCTCGTACATCATCTGGTAGGTCAGCGTGCCGGACTTGGACACGAGACCGATGCGGCCGGGCTTGGTGATGTCGCCCGGGATGATGCCGGCGTTGGACTGGCCGGGGGTGATCAGGCCGGGGCAGTTCGGGCCGATGATCCGGGTCTTGTTGCCCTTGCTCGACGCGTACGCCCAGAAGGCGGCCGAGTCGTGCACGGCGATGCCCTCGGTGATCACGACGGCCAGGCCGATCTCGGCGTCGATCGCCTCGACGACGGCGGCCTTGGCGAACTTCGGGGGCACGAAGATGACGCTGACGTCGGCGCCGGTCTTCTCCATCGCCTCGGCGACCGAGCCGAAGACGGGGACCTCGGTGGGGGCACCTCCCTGGCCGTTCGGGCCTTGGGGGACGTCGAATTCGACGGACGTGCCGGCCTTGCGCGGGTTCACGCCACCGACGATGTTGGTGCCGTCACCCAGCATGAGCTTGGTGTGCTTCATGCCCGTGGCACCGGTCATGCCCTGGACGATGACCTTGCTGTCCTTGGTGAGGAAGATAGCCATGGTGTGGGAGTCCCTCGTCCTTACTTCGCAGCCGCGAGCTCGGCGGCCTTGTCGGCCGCACCGTCCATGGTGTCCACGCGCTGCACCAGCGGGTGGTTCGCGTCCGACAGGATCTTGCGACCCAGCTCCGCGTTGTTGCCGTCGAGGCGCACGACCAGCGGCTTGGTGACGTCCTCGCCCTTGGTCTTGAGCAGCTCCAGGGCCTGGACGATGCCGTTGGCGACCTCGTCGCAGGCGGTGATGCCGCCGAACACGTTGACGAAGACGGACTTGACGTCCGGGTCGCCGAGGATGATCTCCAGGCCGTTCGCCATGACCTCGGCGGAGGCGCCGCCACCGATGTCGAGGAAGTTGGCCGGCTTCACGTTGCCGTGCTTCTCACCGGCGTACGCGACGACGTCCAGGGTGCTCATGACGAGGCCCGCGCCGTTGCCGATGATGCCGACCTCGCCGTCGAGCTTGACGTAGTTGAGGTTCTTGGCCTTGGCGGCGGCCTCGAGCGGGTTGGCCGCGGCCTTGTCCTCGAGGGCCTCGTGGCCGGGCTGGCGGAAGTCGGCGTTCTCGTCGAGCGAGACCTTGCCGTCCAGCGCCAGGACGTCACCGGAGGCGACCTTGGCGAGCGGGTTGACCTCGACGAGGAGCGCGTCCTCGGCGACGAAGGTGTCCCACAGCGTCACCATGACCTCGGCGACCTTCTCGGCCACCTCGGCCGGGAACTTCGCCTGGGCCACGATCTCGCGGGCCTTCTCGATGGTCACACCGGTGTTGGAGTCGACCGGGACCTTCGCGAGGGCCTCGGGGGTCTTCTCCGCGACCTCCTCGATGTCCATGCCGCCCTGCACCGAGGCCATGGCCAGGAAGGTGCGGTTGGTCCGGTCGAGGAGGTACGAGACGTAGTACTCCTCGACGATCTCCGGGGCGGTCTCGGCGATCATCACCTTGTGGACCGTGTGGCCCTTGATGTCCATGCCGAGGATGTCGGTCGCGCGGGCGACCGCCTCGTCGGGGGTCGCGGCCAGCTTGACGCCGCCGGCCTTGCCGCGGCCGCCGACCTTCACCTGGGCCTTGACGACGGACTTGCCGCCCAGCCGCTCGGTCGCCTCGCGGGCTGCCTCAGGCGTGTCGATGACTTCACCGGCCAGCACCGGTACACCGTGCTTGGCGAAGAGGTCCCTCGCCTGGTACTCGAACAGGTCCACGCGCGTCCGTCCCTTATCAGTGGTCTCGCCGCTGTGCGGTCAATGGTCTGCATGGGCGTGCCGCGGCGGGCAACGTGACTGCGCACTGTCACAGGGGAGGCGTACTCGGTCACCGGTACGCGGCATGTCCGTCTGGCAGGTTAACGCTGCTTCAGTGACACCCCTAAATCGCAGATCACACCTGAGCGGTGATACCTGTCACAGAGTGCCGCCGCTCTCCTCCGGCCGAGCGGCTCCCCGGCCTCGCGCCCGGCACGCCCCGGAGCGCCGGCGGCCGTGACCCGCCGGCCCGCCGGGCGCCTTCCCGGCGGGCCGCCGGGCGCGAGGCCGCGAGCCCGCCGCCGCAGGCCGTCGGGGCCGGCCTCCGGCACGGCCCGGAAGCGGGCGCGGCCTCGCCCCTGGCGCCACAATCCGCCTGTGGACGACGCTCCTTCGCCGGGCAGTCCCCTCCCCCGGCCGGTCGCTTCCCGCCTTGCGGGCGGGTGCGCGGCCGGGCGGGGCACCCTGCGCCGCGGACGGCACCGCACCGGGTGGCGCGCCCTCGGCCTGGTCGGAGGCGCCCGCGTGAGCGCGGGGTGGACATCGGGGTACCCGGACCGGCCCGGAGTCCGCCGCGCCGGCTGATCGTCTTCGCCAAGGGCGAACGGGGCGGGGCGGCGGCTCGGCGCACGGGCGAGCCGGCCGTGGGGCGCTCTCTCACGGGGGCCGGCACCGCACGACGGAGGGCGGCACCGCACGCTGGGGCGGACGCCTCCTGACGGGGGTGGGAGCTCCGGGGCGCGGCCCTGCGCGGGCCAGCCGCCCGGTGCCCGCCGACAGCCCGGCGCGCCCTTCAGCCCGCCGCCCCCTCGGGCATCGGGATGGTCCCCTTCTCCAGAGCCGCCGCCATGACGTCCGGGAAGAGGTCGGGGGTACAGGCGAAGGCGGGGGCACCCAGTGCCGCGAGAGCCGCCGCGTGCTCGCGGTCGTAGGAGGGGGCGCCTTCGTCGGAGAGGGCGAGGAGGGTGACGAACTGGACGCCCGCCGCCTTCATCGCCGCGACCCGCTTCAGCATCTCGTCCTTGATCCCGCCCTCGTAGAGGTCGCTGATGAGGACGACGACGGTGTCGGCGGGCCGGGTGATCCTGCTCTGGCAGTAGGCGAGGGCGCGGTTGATGTCGGTGCCGCCACCGAGCTGGGTGCCGAAGAGGACGTCGACCGGGTCGTCGAGCTGGTCGGTCAGGTCCACCACGGCCGTGTCGAAGACCACGAGCCGGGTCGCGATCGACCGCATCGAGGCCAGCACGGCGCCGAACACCGAGGCGTACACCACCGAGGCCGCCATCGACCCCGACTGGTCGACGCAGAGCACCACTTCCTTCTTCACCGCCTGCGAGGCCCGGCCGTACCCGATCAGCCGCTCCGGCACGATCGTGCGGTACTCGGGCAGGTAGTGCCGGAGATTGGCGGCGATGGTGCGGTTCCAGTCGATGTCGTGGTGGCGCGGGCGGCTGATCCGGGCGCTGCGGTCGAGCGCCCCGGTCAGCGCCGTGCGCGTACGGGAGGCCAGTCGCTTCTCCAGCTCCTCGACGACCTTGCGGACCACGGCCCGCGCCGTCTCCTTGGTCTCCTCGGGCATCGCCTTGTTCAGCGACAGCAGCGTGCCGACCAGGTGCACGTCGGCCTCCACCGCCTCCAGCATCTCCGGCTCCAGCAGCAGCGAGGACAGTCCGAGCCGGTCGATGGCGTCCCGCTGCATCACCTGCACCACCGAACTCGGGAAGTACGTGCGGATGTCGCCCAGCCAGCGCGCCACCGACGGAGCCGACCCGCCGAGCCCCGCCGCCCGCTCCGCCCCCGCCCTGCCCCGCCCCTCGGCCCGGCCGTACAGCGCGGCCAACGCCTTGTCCATGGCAGCGTCGTCGCCCGACGGCGCGTACCCGGTGCCGTCGGCGGGCCCGCCCCCGAGCACCATCCGCCAACGCCGCAGCCGCTCCTCCTCGCCGCACCGGGCCACCTCGCCGCCCTCCAGCACCTCACTCGCCTCCACGCCGTCCCCCGTCCTCTCCGCCACCGTCCCGGCTTCCTTGTCGTCGTTCATCTCCGCGGTCCCCCCTGCTCCCCTCCCTCACCCGGCCCGCCCGGCCGGGCGGTTGTCCGAGCGGGCGACCGCCCGGCCGGACCACCTGCCTTCGCCTGCCGGTCCGCCCTGGTCGGCCGTCGTCGTTCGTGCGGTCGTCACCGTTCCTGCGTTCGTCCGTCCGGCCGGCTGACCGGCTGACCGTTCGTCCGGTCAGCCGGCTCCTCCGTCCACCGCCCCCACCTGCGCGAGGTCGCCCAGGAGGTGGCGCAGGGCCTCGGAGACGGCCTCGGCGCGTTCGAGATCCAGACCTGCGCCGAAGCCGTCGGCCGGGGCCCCGGGGAGGGTTCCGCCTCCGGCGGCGGGGTCGCCCGCGGAGGGGCGGCCACGCCGGACCAGTTCGCCGAGGGTGCGGCGTATCCCCGTCTCGTAGGCGGAGAAGGTACGGCGCAGCAGGGGCAGTACGTCCGTGAAGGCGGGGGCCGGGACCGACGCCAGCCAGACGTCCAGCAACTGGCGCAGACGCTCGTCGTGGACCAGCAGCATGCCGCCGCCCGCTGCCCCGCCGAGGAAGCCCTCGACCCAGGCGGCCGCGTCCGGGGGCGGGGTCCCCGGCGAGAGGGCGAGGCCCATCCGGCGGGCCACCGCCTCCTCGTCGAGGGTGCCCTCGTCGAGGAGCAGGCGGACCGCCCGCCCGCGGACCAGGCCGGGTGCGGTCTCCCGGTCGGCGATCGCCCGGAGCACCACCCGCCACCGCTCCCGCAGCCCGGCGCCGTCGACCCGGGCTGCCGCCGTGTCGGCGAGCAGTCCCACCGCGGTGTGCACCGCCTCGATCCGGTGCCGGAGTTCCTGCGCGCCGTCGGTGTCGAGGCCGGTGCAGGCCGGTGGCAGTCCCACGAAGATCCGCTCGGCCAGTCCGGCGGCGACCTCCGCGAGGGAGGCCGTGTCCGTGCCCCGTACGTCGCCGTACCGCACCGAGCGCACCAGGGCGGGCAGCGCCTGCGCCAGGTGGCCCACGTCGGTGTCGAGCGCCGCCCGGTCGGCCAGGGCCCGCATGACCTCGGGAAGGGCATCGGACAGCTCGGCGCGCAGGCAGAGTTCGGCGAGCGCGGTGATGTCGGCGAGCTGGCCGGCCGAGGTGGCGTCGGAGCGCGCCCTGGCGGTGGCGGCGGAGGCGACGGTGGTGCCCCAGACGCCGGCCTCGGCGACCCGCACGGCGAGTTCCGGCTGCCAGGACAGGCGCCAGCTCTCCCGGAAGGTGCCGGTGCCCCCGCGCGAGACGGTCGGCGCCCCCCAGTCGACGCGCAGCAGGCGCAGACGGTGGAGCAGGCGGCTGCGGGCCGCGTCGTTCTCCTTGCGGAGGTCCAGGTCGATCTCGCGGTCGGCGGCCTCGGGCTTGAACCGCAGGCTCCGCTGGAGGCGTTCCAGGTCGCGCTGGAGCGGCACCGCCGGCGCTGCGGCGGGCACTTCGCCGAGTACGTCGCCGACCGTCAGCCGGTCCTCGATCAACGCGAGCGGTACGTCGGACCCCTCGCAGAGGACGGAGCGGACCGCGTCGGTGGTCTCGGTGAGTCCGGCCAGCGGGCGGCCCCGCAGCGTGGCGAGGGCCTCGGCCAGCCGGACGGCCTCGATGACGTGTGCCGAGGAGACCTGCCGTCCCTCTTCGCGGAGCAGCCCGGCGACTCTGGTGAGCCAGCGCTCCACCGGCCGGTCGGGCGCCGAGAAGAGGTGGCCGTACCAGCCGGGCGAGGCGATGCCCGCTCCGTACCCCCCGGCCCGCGCGAGCCTGCGGTGGGTCCACGGCACCCAGGTGAGGCCGGTCCTGACCTTGGGCAGGCCCTTGAGGAGCGCGCGGTCGGCGGCCAGCGTGGTCCGCCGCGCCAGCGCGGGCACGTGCCAGGCGCCGCAGACCACGGCGACGGAGTCCCCGTGCTCCTTGCGGGCGGCCTTGAGCCGCACCCGCATGTGCGCCTCACGGACGAGGTCCCGCGCGTGCCCGCCGTCCCCGAACTCCTCGCGCAGCGCCCCCATCGCCTCGCCGAGGGCGTGGAACGAGGCGAGCGCCGTCTCCCCCGCGTCATCCTCCGTGCCGGCTCCGGTACCACCCCGGTGCTCGACCACGTCCTCCCACCAGCGCTCCGGGTCGTCGTACCCGGCGGCCTCGGCGAGCACGGCCAGCGGATCCACCCGCAGGGCCTCAGGGTGCGGGCGGCGCGGCTCACCACCCGCGTCGGCGGACGCGTCGGCGTCGGCGTCGGGCGGGCCGTTGGGGCCCGGGGACCGTTCCTCTTCTTCCCCCGCCCTGCCCGTCGTGCCGTTCTCCCCGTCGTCGCCCCTTCCGGCCTTTCCTGCCTTTCCGGTCGCGAGGTCGTCCGCGGCACGCAGGGCGAGGGTGTGGGTGGCGGGCAGGTCGATGAAGTGGACCGGGACGCCGTGGTCCAGGGCCCAGCGCAGAGCGACCCACTCCGGGGAGAACTCCGCGAACGGCCAGAACGCGGAGCGGCCCGGATCGTCGGTGGCGTGGGCCAGCAGGGCGACCGGGGGTCGCATCTCCAGGTCCGCGGCGAGGTGGGCCAGTTCGTCGGCCTCCGGTGGCCCTTCGATGAGGACGGCCCGGGGCTGGACCGCGTCCAGCGCGGCCCGCACCGATCGTGCCGAGCCGGGTCCGTGGTGCCGCACACCGAACAGCCAGGGACCCTGGGAGGTGGCCCGCGCCACCACCGGGCGGTCCTCCCCGGTGACGCCTCCCCCACGGGGCGTGCTGCCCGTCGCGGCCCCGCGCCCCGCGCCGTCCGCCGCCCGCCGCATCGCCGTTCCCCTCTCCTCGCCCTCCCTGCCGTCCTGCGCGCGACCGCGACGCGCGGCGCCGTCGTGCGGGCGCGCGCCGGACACGGGCCCGGCGCCGCGGCCCGGGGCGCGGGTCACGCGCTGACCTCGCGGCAGGCACGGTAGAAGTCCTTCCAGCCGTCCCGCTCGCGGACGACCGTCTCCAGGTACTCCTGCCAGACGACCCGGTCGGCGGCCGGGTCCCGGACCACGGCGCCGAGGATGCCCGCGGCCACGTCGCCGGGCCGCAGGACGCCGTCTCCGAAGTGGGCGGCGAGCGCCAGGCCGTTGGTGACGACGGAGATGGCCTCCGCGGTGGAGAGGGTGCCGCTGGGGGACTTCACCTTCGTGCGCCCGTCGTCCGTGACACCGCCGCGCAGCTCGCGGAAGACGGTGACGACCCGCAGGATCTCCTCGGTGCCGTCGGGCAGTCGCGGCAGGTCGAGGGAGCGGCCGAGCTGCTCGACCCTGCGGGAGACGATGTCGACCTCCGCCTGGACGCTCTCCGGCAGCGGCAGCACCACCGTGTTGAAGCGGCGGCGCAGGGCACTGGAGAGCTCGTTGACCCCGCGGTCGCGGTCGTTGGCCGTCGCGATGAGGTTGAAGCCGGGGACGGCCTGCACCTCGGCGCCCAGTTCCGGGATGGGCAGGGTCTTCTCCGAGAGGATCGTGATGAGGGTGTCCTGCACGTCCGCCGGGATGCGGGTCAGTTCCTCCACCCGGGCCGTCATGCCCTCGGCCATCGCCCGCATCACGGGGCTGGGCACCAGGGCGTCCCGGCTGGGGCCGTGGGCGAGGAGCTGGGCGTAGTTCCACCCGTAGCGGATGGCTTCCTCGGGCGTACCGGCGGTGCCCTGCACCAGCAGCGTGGAGTCGCCGCTGACGGCGGCCGCCAGATGCTCGGAGACCCAGGTCTTGGCGGTGCCCGGGACACCGAGGAGGAGGAGTGCGCGGTCGGTGGCGAGGGTGGTCACGGCGACCTCGACGATGCGGCGCGGACCCACGTACTTGGGGGTGACCACCGTTCCGTCCGGCAGGGTGCCGCCCAGGAGGTAGGTCGCGACGGCCCACGGGGAGAGGTTCCACCGTGCGGGGCGGGGCCGGTCGTCCTGCGCGGCGAGGGCGGCCAGTTCGTCGGCGAAGGCGGTCTCGGCGTGCGGCCGCAGCGCTTCCTGTCCGGCGCCCTCGCGCTGCCGCTTGTTCGAATCCCGCACGTCGCCCGCCCCCTGCTGCCCGCCCCGCTCCGCCGGCCCGCCCGCCATGTCCCCCGCGGCCTTCCCGCTCTCCACCGACACGCTCATTCCCACGATCCCCCTTCGGCTCGATTGCTGGTCACCACCGTGCACCCCGCCACTGACAATCGCCCCGACCTGCGACGATGACGGATTGTCAGTGGCGGGCCCTACGTTCGCGGACATGACTCAGCAGGGGGTGCGCTGGGCGGCGGAGCAGGTGCTCGCACTTGCTCCTGACGCCGCGTCGCGCAAAGCGGGAAGCAAACTCGGCACTTCGGGACCGTGGTCCGAGGCCGGATGTTCGAACGAGGGAGCGGTATGGGGCCTGTGCAGGGGCAGCGGCAGCAAGCCCTACCGGACGGTCGTCGACACGACCGGTCCGGCGTACCAGTGCAGCTGCCCGAGCCGGAAGTTCCCGTGCAAGCACGCGCTCGGGCTGCTCCTCCTGTGGAGTGACCCGCAGGGGCCGGTGGCGCCCGGCGGCGGGGAGCGGGCACCCGACTGGGCCCGCACCTGGCTGGCGGGGCGCGCGGAACGCACCGTGAAGAAGAAGGCCGCCACGGTCACGCCCGCCGGCTCCGAGGCGGCGCGCAGGCGCGCCGAGCAGCGCGGCGAGCGGGTCTCGGCGGGCGCCACCGAGCTGGAGCAGCGGCTGGAGGACCTGCTGCGCGGAGGCCTCGCCGCGGCCGAGCAGTCCGGGTACTCCCTCTGGGAGGAGACGGCGGCCCGCATGGTCGACGCGCAGGCGCCAGGACTGGCCGCGCGTGTCCGGGAGCTGGGCGCCATTCCCGGTTCGGGGCCGGGCTGGCCGGTGCGGCTCCTGGAGGAGACCTCCCTGCTGTACCTGCTGGTGCGCGCCCGCGGCCGGCAGGCCGAGCTGCCCGCGGAGCTCTCCTCGGTGGTGGGCGCGCGCCTGGGGCTGCCGGTGCGTGCGGAGGGGCCACCGCTCCGGGACACCTGGCTGGTCCTCGCGCAGTACGACACTGCCGACGCCCGCCTGACCACCCGCCGCGCCTGGCTGCACGGCACCGGCTCCGGCCGCACCGCCCTGGTCCTCTCCTACGGGGCCGCCGGAAGAGCCCCGGAACTGACCCTCCCGGCCGGTCTGGCGGTCGAGGCGGAGCTGACCTGGTTCCCGACCGGCGCCGGGTGGCGGGCCGAGTTGGGCGAGCGGTTCGGTGCGCCGGCCGCGCCGCTGTCACGCCCCACGGGGGTGGACGTGACGGAAGCGCTCGGCCGGTACGGGCGAGCAGTGCGGGAGGACCCGTGGGCGCCGCGCTGCCCGGTCACCCTCGGCCCCGTCATACCGGCGCCGCTGCCCGACGGCCGGGGCTGGCAGCTCGCCGCCCCGGACGGCTCCGCTGCCCTCCCGCTGAGCGCCACCGCCGTCGCGAACCAGGGCCTGTGGCGGCTGCTGGCCCTCTCCGGCGGCGCACCGCTCACCGTCTTCGGCGAGTGCGGACACCGGGGGTTCACGCCGCTGGCCGCCTGGGTGGAGGGGGACGAGGCGGTGGTGTCGCTGAGCTGAGGACGCCGGTCCCGGTAGCCCGGCGTCCCGGTCGGACCGGCTCGCCGCAGCGTGGGCGGTCGGTGCCGGTCCGGTCCCCCGGCCGTGGAGACGGCGGCCGTGAAGGGGAGCGGCCGGTGCAGGCGGACGAGCGGCCGGCGACCGGCGATGCCGTCGGGTCCCCGGTCGGAGGCTCACCGCCGACGGGGCCCCGGTTGCCGAGGGCCACGGGAACCGTTGGCCGGGCGGCCGTCGGCGCGGAGCCCGCCGTCGCGCCGCCCGAGCGGCACGACGGCGGGCGGGCGGGGCCCGGCCCGGGACCGCGCCACCCGTGCGGTGTGAGCCGTACCGCCCGCACAGAAGACACCGGGGCATTCCCACCCGGGTGCCCCGCCCGCACCAACCACGGCCCGTGTCCGAGGCCGGTACGAGCGGAAGTCAGGGACGGAGACAGCACGTGGCGAGGACTGAGGAAAGAGGAGGCACACCGGTGCGGAGCACGGTGAAGACGCGAGACGCGACAGCGCGCGCGACAGCAGGCGCGACAGCAGGCGCGACCCGGGAGACCGGGACCCGCGGGCCGGAAACCGCCGGGCCCCTCGACCCGGTCGGCGCTCCCACCCCTCGCTCCCTCCCCTGGGAGGAGCTGGTGAAGACCGCTCTGCTCGGGACCGATCGCCGGGCGAACCCGCAGACCGCGAGCGCGGGCGGGAGCGCGCCAGGAGCGCTGCTCGCGGCGGCCGCCGTGCGGACGGTACGGCGCCGGGCCGGCCTGCGACCGGCTGCTCCCGCCGCGCCGTTCCCGCCGCCGGCGAGAGCGGACGACCGGCCGCCGCTGCCCCGGGCCGCGCGCAACCGGCTGGCGCAGCTACTGGCCGTCCGGGCGGCCGGGGGCGCGGACCGCAGGGGTACGGCGCCGGATCTCACGGAGTTGTTGCCGCAGTGGCTGGCCACCGCGCTTCAGCAGGGGTACGCCGCACCGCACGAACTGCTCCCCGCCCTGTTGGACGCCGCGCGGGCGCGCACCGATCTGCGGCCGGCCGCACTGGCCTTCGCCGGGCCTCGCGCCCTGTGGCTGGCGCAGCTCAATCCGGCCTGGCGGTTCGCGCTGCGCGGGGCGCCGGGCGGGGCGGCCGGCAGCCCTTCGCCGGACGACGCGGAGGGCGTGGCGCGGCTGTGGGACGAGGGGCTGTTCGCCGAACGCGCCGCACTGCTGGGCGCGTTGCGGGAGCGTGACCCCGCCCGGGCCAGGGAACTCCTCGCCTCGACCTGGCGTACCGAGCGCGCCGAGGACCGCCTGCTCTTCCTGGACTCCCTGCGGGCCGGACTCAGCGAGGCGGACGAGCCCTTCCTCGACGAGGCGTTGGCGGACCGCAGCCGTAACGTCCGCTCGACCGCGGCCGAGTTGCTCTCCTCGCTGCCGGGGTCGGCGCTGGCCGGACGGATGGCGGAGCGGGCCGCCTCCTGCGTCAGCCTCGCCCTGAGCGGCGAACCGCGGATCACGGTGGAGGCCCCGCACGAGTGCGACGCGGGGATGGAGCGCGACGGCGTCACCGCCAAGCCGCCCGCCAATCGGGGGGAACGCTCCTGGTGGTTCGGGCAGTTGCTGGAAGCGGCACCGCTCGCGACCTGGCCCGGGCGACTGGGCGGGCGTACCCCCGAGGAGCTGGTGGCGCTGCCGGTGGACGAGGGGTGGCGGAGTGAGCTCCACGGTGCCTGGTGCCGGGCGGCGGTACGCCAGCAGGACGCGGGCTGGTCACGTGCCTTGCTGGGCGCGCCCGGCTCG
This sequence comes from Streptomyces diastaticus subsp. diastaticus, assembly GCF_011170125.1. Classification (NCBI taxonomy): domain Bacteria; kingdom Bacillati; phylum Actinomycetota; class Actinomycetes; order Kitasatosporales; family Streptomycetaceae; genus Streptomyces; species Streptomyces diastaticus. Next base: position 361,119 of record NZ_BLLN01000001.1, read on the forward strand.
CCCGTGGCGGAAGGGCCGGGAGCGGTCTCCCTCGCCGAGCGAGCCAGGCTGCTCGGCGCGTTGCCCACCGGGGAACGCGCGGACTGGGTGGCGGGGTTCATCGCGGCGCACGGGCTCTCCGACTCGTTCCAGCTCCTCGCCACCTGCGCCGCCCCGTGGACCGGACCGCTCGGCGCGGCCGTGGTCGACGCGCTGACGACGGCCCGCCGGGCGGGCGGGTACCCGTGGAGCTACAGCGGCATCATGGGCCTGGCCGAGCGGTGCCTCGACCCGGCGGAGGCCACCCGCCTCGCGGCGCTCACCCGGCCCGAACCGCCTGTGCTCGACCCTCCGGCCAACTCCACCACGGCCTACTGGACCGACGCCTTCGAACGCCTCACCGGCACCTTGCGCCTGCGAGAGGCCATGCACGCCGAACTGACCCGGGCCCCGGTATGAGGTCCGACCGCCGCCGGGCGAGACCTCCGGACCGGAAGAAGCGTGACGCGGCCGCCGCACCGGAAGACCGGGGCCGACCCGGTGGCCGGCCGCGGGAGCGCCCGGTCGAACCGGCTCCGCCCCCTCGCCCCTCCGCCTCGGTGAGCCCTACTTCGCCACGCCGATGTTGGCCCGGACCCACTCGACGATCGCCCCGGTGGTGGCCCCGGGCGTGAAGATCTCCGCCACACCCTTCTCCTTGAGCAGCGGGATGTCCTCCTCGGGAATGATCCCGCCGCCGAAGAGGCGGATGTCGGAGGCGTCACGTTCCGCGAGGAGTTCGACGACCTTGGCGAAGAGCGTGTTGTGGGCACCGGAGAGGACGGAGAGTCCGATGGCGTCCGCGTCCTCCTGGATGGCGGTGTCCACGATCTGCTCGGGCGTCTGGTGCAGCCCCGTGTAGATGACCTCCATGCCCGCGTCACGCAGGGCCCTGGCGATGACCTTGGCCCCGCGGTCATGGCCGTCGAGCCCTGGCTTGGCCACCACCACGCGGATCGGTCCGGCTGCCACACCCATCACTGCCTCCATGTAGCGAGATGTTCGCGCACCCTCACGGGCCGGAATGTGAACGAACGTTATCCCCAGCATCGCCCAACCGGCCGTTTCGGGGTGAGACGGGAGGGGGAAATCACACGCGGGAAGCGTCCGCCGGCTGTCCGACCGGCCCAGGAGCGGCGCGGCGGCCAAGAGCCGCAGCGGCATTCGCGCACCCGCCACACACAACGTCCCGGTCATCGGCATCAGCCATCTCGCGCTCCCGGTCCACCCGGCAGTGGGCGGCCGCGCCGGTGCGGCGAGGGCCCTCGCCGCACCGCGGGGCAGCCGGGCGGCCGGACCGGAGGCCGCGGCCCGCCCGCGCCTTGCCCCAGGCGCGCCGGACAGCCTCACGGACCCCGCCGTCTGAGCCGCGCGCCGCCCGCCGAACGCCCCCACACCGCGCAACGCCTTGGCCATCACCTTGCGGTGGAGTCGCCCCGCCACGCCCGAAACACACCCTTCACCCCGGTTCGCCATCTCGCTCCCGTGTCGAGCGGGACTCGAATCGGCAACGGCCGCAACCATCAGGCGTCCCACCTGGCCCTCGCGCCACCGGACGCATTCGAACAGGAATCGAATCCCCGGCCAAGCCTGCGCCCGCCGTCCCCCGAAAGGCGACCGAATGCCCGTTTCTCAACACCAGGAAACCTGCCGAAGATTGTCGGGTCCGCGAACCGGCGGGTACAGTCGCCGCACTGCTCTGCCTCTGGGGGTGCCCCACGCCAGACCCCCAGCCCTGCTGTCGAGGCGAAAGAGAAGTTGGTGAACGACCGTCACCCGTCGGGGAGCACGCACACCCCCGACCCGGCTCCAGACGCCGACTACACGCAGTACGCCACGTACGACCAGCAGAACGCGCAGTTCGGCTACACCGGGTACGAGAGCTACAGCGCACCTGCCCCGGACACGGGCGCCTATGCGGGCGACCCCACCTACGGTTCCGGGATGAGCGGGCTCTACGGCAACGCGGGTTACGCGACCGGGGCCTACGACACCGGCCAGTACGACGCCACCCAGTGGGCGGACGCCGGACAGGCGGCCACGCTGACCGAGCAGCACACCCGGACGTTCGACCCGTACGCGGGCCAGGAGGCACAGCAGCCGCCTGCGCCGTACGACACGGGCACGTACGAGACGGGCACGTACGACACCTCCGGCAGCGGCATCGCGTACGGCACCGGCACGTACGACACGACCGCCGCGTGGGCGGCCCCCGGCTACGAGCAGAGCGACCCCTCCGGCGCACCGGCCCAGACGACGGGCACGTGGACGCCGCCGGGCACGTACGACGCCACCGGCCAGTTCGACACCGGCCAGTGGGACACGACGGGCCAGTGGGACACCGGCCAGTGGGGCACGGCGCAGCACTGGGACCAGGCCACCGGCGCCCCGGCCGAGCCGGAACAGCACACCTTCGACACGGCCGCGTTCGACACCGGCCAGTTCGAGACGGCCCAGCCCTACGAGACCGCCCCGTTCGAGGCGGTCCAGGAGACCACCGGGTACGCCACCGGGCAGTTCGACACCGGCGCCTGGCAGACGGCGGCCCACCTCGCCGACGGCGAGGCTCCCGGGGAGGTCCCCGGCGCCGGGCGCGCCGACGCCCCCGAGGACGAGGCGCCGCACGCCGACACGGCCGACGGCGGCGAGGGGGACGAACCCACCGACTACTACGACCCGTACGAGGACCACGAGGGTGCCGGTGACGGCCGGGCGGCGGTCGTCGGACGGCAGGTGTCCCGGGGCGGACGTTCCTCGCGGCGGCGGCAGCCCGCGAAGCGGTCGGCGCTGCTGACCGTGGCGGTGCCCTCGGTCTGCGTGATGGGCGTGACCGGGATCGCGGCGGCCTCCGTCGGCGACCTCGGCGGCGACGACCAGGACAAGGTGACGACGCAGGCGGCGCCGGACACCTCCGCGGTGAAGCCCGCCGTCGCCAACCGCACTCTCGACACCCAGCTCAGCAACCTCCAGGCGGACGTGAGCAGTTTCGCGGACCGGGCCAGCCGGACCCAGGAGCGCATCGACCTGAAGGAGCGCCAGGAGCTCGCCCGGAAGAAGGCGGCCGAGGACGCCGCCCGCGCCGAGCGGCTGCGGCCGAAGTTCGCGCTACCGGTGGCGCAGCACGGTCTGAGCGCCTACTACGGCCAGGCCGGTATCAACTGGCTCTCCGTGCACACCGGCATCGACTTCCCCGTCTCGCACGGCACGCCCGTGATGGCGGCGACCGACGGCACGGTCCGCACCCAGTGGAACGGCGCCTACGGCAACATGGCCATCGTCACCGCCAAGGACGGTACGGAGACCTGGTACTGCCACCTGTCGAGCACCACGATGCAGAGCGGTGAGGTCAAGGCGGGCCAGACCATCGGCCACGCCGGCACCTCCGGCAAGTCGACCGGGCCGCACCTGCACTTCGAGGTCCGCCCGGGCGGTGGCGCCTCCATCGACCCGCTGGCCTGGTTCCGCAGCCACGGACTCGACCCGCAGTAGCCCGCGACCGCCCGTCCCTCAGCTTCCGGGACCGGGGGCCGCACCCCACTCCCAGGTGTCGACGACACGCGGCCGGACGCCGTCGCCCGCCTCGGGGTCGGGCAGGACGCCCTCCGGGTCGATCAGCGTGACGGCGTGGCCGTCGAGGGTGAGGCGGCGGACCGTCTCCAGGATCATGCGGCGGGCGACGGAGTTGACCGAGTGGACCCGGGTGAGGTCGAGGCCGATCTCGTCGTGGCCTGGCGGGGTGTGGGCGATGCCGTGCACCAGGCGTTCGGCGCCCGCGAACTGGAGGGTGCCCTGGAGTTCGTGGACGAGGGCCGACCTGCTGCCCGGGCCGTGCAGGACACGGCCGCCGCGGAGCGCGGAGCGGGCCGGTGCGGGGGCCTCCATCAGGTGCAGGCCCATGTCGGCGGAGAGCCGTTCGCAGACCCGGACGCCGCGCACGCTGTTGCCGTGGCGGTCCAGGCGCGGGGAGAGGACGCCGATGCCGACCTGCCCGGGGAGCGCGCCCAGGATGCCGCCGGAGACACCGCTCTTGGCGGGGATGCCGACGGTGGTGACCCAGTCGCCGGCCGCGTCGTACATGCCGCAGGTCGTCATGACGCTGAGGACCTGGCGGACCACCTCCCGGCTGACCACCTGTTCGCCGGTGACGGGCTGCACGCCGCCGTTGGCGAGGGTGGCGGCCATCAGCGCCAGGTCGCGGGTGGTGACCAGCAGGGAGCACTGGCGGATGTAGTCCGCCACGACGCGGGGGGCGTCCTCCTCGATGACCTCGTAACCGCGCAGCATGTGGGCGATGGCGAGGTTGCGGTGGGCGGTCCCCCACTCGGAGCGGCAGACCGCCTCGTCCACTTCCAGCCGCCGTCCGGCGAAGGCGGAGATGCCGGCGACGATCCGTTCGAACCGTTCCTCGCGCGGGGCACCGGGCGGCCCCGCGAGGGTGTGGGCGGTGAGGGCGCCGACGTTGATCATCGGGTTGCGGGGGCGGGCCGACCCCTCTTCCAGCGACAGCTCGTTGAACGCCTCGCCCGAGGGCTCCACCCCGATCCTGGCCAGGACCGCCTCGCAGCCCCGGTCGGCGAGGGCCAGTGCGTAGACGAAGGGTTTGGAGATCGACTGGATGGTGAACGGGCTGCGGCTGTCGCCCGCCTCGTAGACCGTGCCGTCGACCGCCGAGACGGCGACGGCGAGCTGCTCCGGGTCCGCCGCGGCCAGCTCGGGGACGTAGTCGGCGACGGCGCCCGCGCGGTCGTCCGCACAGTTGCGCAGGACCTCGTCCAGGTACTCGGGGATCGGTGACCGCACGCCTCGCTCCTCCCGGCGGTCTGTCGGCGTGCCCCTCCGGCCGCCCCCGGGACCGCGCCCGCCCAGTCTCGGCGAGACCCGGCCGGAAACAGGGGCGCGACGCGATGATTCGGTGCCGCCTGACGGGTCTGTCCTGCGGCACCGTGTACGGAACCGCCGTACGCGCCGATCCCGGGAGTCCCGCCATGCGCATCGTCATCACCGAGTTCGTCAGCCTCGACGGCGTCGTCCAGGCGCCCGGCGGCGCCGAGGAGGACACCGACGGCGGCTTCGCCCACGGCGGCTGGTCGGGCCCCTACTTCGACCCGGAGATCGTCGGCGGCGCCTGGGACTCGGTACTGGATAAGGCCGACGCCCTGCTCTACGGCCGCCGCACCTGGCAGGGGATGGCGGCGGCCTGGCCGCGGCAGAAGGACGACCCGTTCGCCGACCGGATGAACGCGATCCGCAAGTACGTGGTCTCCGGCACGCTCGGCGAGGCGGACCTGACCTGGAACAACAGCACGCTGCTCGCCGGGGACCAGGCACTGGAGCTGATCCGCGAGCTGCGCGCGGGCCAGGGACGCGACCTCCTGGTGCTGGGCAGCCCCTCACTGGCCCAAACGCTCCTCGCCGAGGGGCTGGCCGACGAGCTGAAGCTGATCGTCATGCCGGTGCTGCTCGGCGGCGGCAAGTCGCTCTACCCGGCCGACGGCGGCAAGCGCCCGCTGGAGCTGGTCTCCACCACGACCAGCCCCGCCGGCGTCAACGTCTGCACGTACCGGGTCCTGCACCAGGGCTGACCCGGCCCGGGCTACAGCTTCTCGACCGGGGCGTACCGCAGCAGCAGCCGCTTGGGCTTCTCGCCGCCGAAGTCGACGGTGGCCTCGGCGGCCGACCCGGCGCCCTTGACCCCGACGACGGTCCCCAGACCGAACTGGTCGTGGGTGACACGGTCGCCGACGGCCAGCGAGACCACCGGCTGCTCGGCGGCCCGGCGGGTGGCGAAGGCCGGGGCGCCCTTGGCGCGGGTGGAGGAGGAGAGCGAGGAGGCCACCGAACCGGCCGGGCCGCGCGGGCTCGCGGCGGCGGGGGCGCCCATGGCACCCGTCCGCTTCCACTTCAGGTGCTGCTCGGGGATCTCCTCCAGGAAGCGGGAGGGCGGGTTGTACGAGGGCTGGCCCCAGGCGCTGCGCATGGCGGCGCGGGTCAGGTAGAGCCGCTCGCGGGCGCGGGTGATGCCGACGTAGGCGAGGCGCCGCTCCTCCTCCAGCTCCTTGGTCTGGCCGAGGGCGCGCAGGTGCGGGAAGACGCCGTCCTCCATGCCGGTGAGGAAGACGACGGGGAACTCCAGGCCCTTGGCGGTGTGCAGGGTCATCAGGGTGATGACCCCGGAGCCGTCCTCGTCCTCGTCGGGGATCTGGTCGGAGTCGGCGACCAGGGCGACCTGCTCCAGGAACTCCGGGAGGGTGCCGGCGCCCTCCTCCTCGCTGCGGTCCTGCTCGAACTCCAGGGCGACGGCGGCCAGTTCCTGGAGGTTCTCGATGCGGGTCTCGTCCTGCGGGTCGGTGGAGGACTGGAGTTCGGCGAGGTAGCCGGTGCGCTCCATGACCGCCTCCAGCACGGTGGCGGGCCCGGCGCCGGACTCGACGACCGTGCGCAGCTCCTCCATCAGCGTGTTGAACCGCTTGACGGCGTTGGCCGAGCGGGCCGCCATGCCGTACGCCTCGTCGACCCGGCGCAGGGCCTGCGGGAAACTGATCCGCTCGCGCTGCGAGAGGGCGTCGATCATCGCCTCGGCCCGGTCGCCGATGCCGCGCTTGGGGGTGTTGAGGATGCGGCGCAGGGAGACGCTGTCCTCCGGGTTGGCGAGGACCCGCAGGTAGGCGAGGACGTCGCGGACCTCCTTGCGCTCGTAGAAGCGGACACCGCCGACGACCTTGTAGGGCAGGCCGACCCGGATGAAGATCTCCTCGAAGACACGGGACTGGGCGTTGGTGCGGTAGAAGACCGCGATGTCACCCGCCTTGGCGTCGCCCGCGTCGGTCAGCCGGTCGATCTCCTCGGCGACGAACTGGGCCTCGTCGTGCTCGGTGTCGGCGACGTACCCGGTGATGCCGGCGCCCGCCCCGGCGTCGGTCCAGAGGTTCTTCGGGCGGCGGTTCTCGTTCCGCTCGATGACGGCGTTGGCCGCGGTGAGGATCGTCTGGGTGGAGCGGTAGTTCCGTTCCAGGAGGATCGTGGTGGCGTTCGGGTAGTCCTCCTCGAACTGGAGGATGTTGCGGATGGTGGCGCCGCGGAAGGCGTAGATCGACTGGTCGGCGTCGCCCACCACGCACAGCTCGGCCGGCTCGGGGGCCGGGTGGAGCGGGTCGTGGTCGGACTCGGCGCCCTCGGGGACGTCCACCGGGCGGTCGGCCGGGGTGCCGACCAACTCCCTGACCAGGGAGTACTGGGCGTGGTTGGTGTCCTGGTACTCGTCGACCAGGACGTGCCGGAAGCGGCGCCGGTAGTGGTCGGCGACGTCGGGGAACGCCTGGAGCAGGTGGACCGTGGTCATGATGATGTCGTCGAAGTCGAGCGCGTTGGCCTCGCGCAGCCGCGACTGGTACATCGTGTACGCCTGCGCCAGCGTCTTCTCGAAACCTCCCCCAGACTCCGTCTGGGAGGTGCCCCCGGCGGCCTGGGCGGCGAAGTCCTCGGGGTCGACCAGCTCGTTCTTGAGGTTCGAGACCTTGGCGGTGAAGGACTTCGGCGGGAAGCGCTTCGGGTCGAGGTCGAGGTCGCGGCAGACCAGGGCCATCAGCCGCTTGGAGTCGGCCGCGTCGTAGATCGAGAACGACGAGGTGAAGCCGAGGTGCTTCGACTCCCGGCGCAGGATGCGCACGCAGGCGCTGTGGAAGGTGGAGACCCACATGGCGCTGGCGCGCGGGCCGACCAGTTCCTCGACGCGCTCCTTCATCTCGCCCGCGGCCTTGTTGGTGAAGGTGATCGCGAGGATCTGGCCCGGGTGCACGCCGCGCTCGCCGAGCAGGTGGGCGATGCGGTGGGTGAGCACACGGGTCTTGCCGGAACCGGCTCCGGCGACGATGAGCAGCGGCGACCCGCTGTGGACGACGGCGGCGCGCTGCTCGTCGTTGAGCCCGTCGAGCAGGGCGGCCGGATCGACGGCGGGACGCGGGGCGCCGTCCCGGTAGTACGCGTCCCGGTCCACGGGCGCGTCGAACCTCCCGCCGAACAGATCGGCCGGGATCTCCTCCGGCGCCTCCTCCTCGGGCGGGGGCGGCGGCTCGTCGCCGAGCCGGGCGGAGGGCGCCGAGGACTGGAGGTCGGCCAGGAAGCTGTCGTCAAAGAGGCTGCTCATCGCCTACCGAGTCTAGGCCGCCGCGCCGACAACCGGACCCCGCTCCGGGCGGCCCGCCCGCCCGCCACGGGGAACGTGACGTATCGGACACCGCGGAGGCACGCGGGCGCTGTGGGCCAGGTCACGGAGGAGGCCGGCCGGCACCCGCGCGACACCGCTTTTCGACCGTCCACCGACAAGATAACGAAAATGTATCGGGCATATCGCTCACCAACCTTCACAGGCACCACACGAGTTGGCTAGCGTGCTCGCCGGGTCGGTTCGTCCCCCACCGGCGACTCGCGCCGGAGCGCACCGCCCCCTGCCGAATCCGGTACGCCCCCACGGGCCCCGGAGCCGGGGACCCACCGCGCACCACCGGGGTGAATCGGTACCCGCCACGGACCGGGCACGCAGCCCGGCCCGGCCGCCGGAACCGTAGGGCAGCCTTCCGTACGCCCGAACCCGACAGCTAACCCGGCAGGCGGTCCACGGAAGGAGTCGCACGCCTTGGCGTCGCACCGCAAGCCCCGCGCCCCCCGCCACCGCACCGCCGGTGCCCTCGGCCTCACCACGGCCGCCCTCACCTCGGTGGCCCTGCTCTCCCAGACCGCGCAGGCGGCCCCGCAGCGGCCCGCCGCGCCGAAGCCCTCCCTGGAGGAGGTGCAGAAGAAGGTGGACCGGCTCTACCGCGAGGCCGGTACGGCCACCCAGAAGTACAACGCCGCCCAGGAGCGGACCAGGACCCAGCGCGCCAAGGTCGACAAGCTGCTGGACGGCGTCGCCGAGCGGGCCGACAAACTGAACGCCGCCCGCGGCGAGCTGGGCGCCTTCGCCGCCGCCCAGTACCGCAGCGGCGGCATGTCCGAGACGGCCACCCTGCTGCTCGCCGACGACCCGCAGAGCTGGTTCGACCAGAGCCAGCTCATGAACCGCCTCACCCAGCGGCAGAAGGCCGTCGTCGACGACTACCGGACCCAGCAGGCGGCGGCGGGCCGCGAGCGCGCCAAGGCCGCCCGCCAGCTGGAGAGCCTCACCGAGTCGCAGCGCACCCTCAAGGACTCCAAGCGCGAGGTGCAGGCCAAGCTCACCGAGGCCCGCACGCTGCTCTCCGAGCTGACCGCCGAGGAGAAGGCGCGGCTCGCCGAGATCGAGCGGAAGAAGCAGGCCGAGGCCGAGCGCAAGGCGAAGGAGCGCGCGAAGCAGGAGGAGGCCGAGCGCGAGGCCCGGGAGGCGGCCGAGGAGAAGGAGCGCGAGGAGGCCGGCTCAGGCGGCGCGGGGTCGGGTTCCGGCCCGGGCACCGGCTCCGGCGGCGGCTCCACGGCCCCCGGCTCCTCGTACGCCGCCAAGGCCGAGAAGGTGATCGCCTTCGCCCGCGCCCAGATGGGCAAGCCGTACGTCTGGGGTGCGGCCGGCCCCGACTCCTTCGACTGCTCGGGCCTCACCCAGGCCGCCTGGAAGACCGCCGGCATCTCGCTGCCTCGCACCACCTGGGACCAGGTGGGGGTCGGCCAGAAGGTCTCCGTGGACGCAGCCCAACCCGGTGACCTGGTCTTCTTCTACGACGACATCAGCCACGTCGGCATCTACATCGGTGGCGGCGAGATGATCCACGCCCCGAAGCCCGGCGCCGACGTCCGGGTCGAGTCGATCTACTACATGCCGATCCACAGTGTGGTGCGGCCGGCCTGACCGGCGCTCAAGGCCCGTACGGGCGGCCACGCACGGCGAAGGCCGGGTTCCTCACCGTCGTTCGGTGGGGAACCCGGCCTTCGCCGTGCACCGCGGCCCGCGGAACCCCGGACAGGGGGCGGCGGGGTCAGGTCCAGAGGGTGGCGATGAAGATGTTGAGCACGGTCAGGCCGCCGACGGCGGCGAAGACGCCCTTGTCGACCTTCTCGTCGTCGCGTTTCACGTAGACCAGGGCGAGGATGACTATGAGGACCAGCAGCTTGATGCCGATCTTCATGTGGTTGAGGGTGCCGCCGTCCATCTCGCGCAGACCGACCAGGAGGATGCCGGTCACGAGCATGGTGAGGGCGCCGTGGAGCATGGCGGGGATGAAGCGGGCCGTGCCCGCACCGATCGCCTTCATCTGGGTGAGGAAACCACCCAGGAGTGAGGCGATGCCGATGATGTGCAGGCCGACGAACACATTGATGAGGACGTCCATGGCTCGCACCCTAACGAGGCCCCCGGCGCCCCCGGCCCACCAGGGTCCTGCCCGCCGGGACGACGCCGGCCGACGGGCTGCGGCCCGGGGCCGGACACCGTTCGCGGGCGAAGGTGCCGCGGCGGGCGCGGACAGGGCCGACGGCGAGGAACTCGTCGGACGGCACCCGCTCACCGGCGGCCGGGGCCGAAGCGGTGGCCCTTTCGGGAAGCCGGGCTCCCCCGCACCACGTGGCAGGCGGAGGCGGCCAGGCTCGCGGTGAGGCCGTGCCGGGTCGTCCGGGAGGTCTCCCGGGGGGCCGGCCGGCGGTCGACCCGAGGCCGCTCGGCCCGAGGCCGCGCCCACCGCACGCCGCCTCACCGTCCGCCCCGGGTGCGTGGCAGCCGCCGTACGCGTCCTCCCTGCCCGGGCCGGTGCGGCTCGCGGCGGGGGCCGCGTACGCGGTGGTCCCGCCTCCCCGGCCGGAGGCGGGACGGGCCGCGCCGGGTGCGGCGGCGGTGGCGGTGGCGGGCGCGGCTCGTACGCGACGGCAGCGGGCAGCGGGCAGCGGGCAGCGGGCAGCGGGCAGCGGGCAGCGGGCAGCGGGCCATTCGATCATGGGGTCCCGGCGGGGAGGGCAGAGGCGGCGGGGAAGTGGTCACAAGCGGTCGGTCGGCGGTTCCGACCGGATGTTTGCGGACAATCCAGCCCTGGGCCGTGACATTCGGGCTTAGCTCCTCCCTGGCGCACCCGGCACTCGGCATAGTCCACAGGCACCGGCCGCGCCTACGAGACGGCCCGGCGGCACCCGCTCCCCTGCGCGGACCCCACCGGGACCCGGCTCGCTCCCCTGACCCCGACCGGAAGGACGCGCGGCTGTGGCCTCGCACCGGAAGCCCCGATTCCGCAAGCTGGCGGTGAATCTCCCCGCCCCCGGGCGCCTCACGCCGGGAGCCTCTCTGCGCAACGCCACCGCCACCGCGCTGGCCCTCGCCGGGGCGGCGGGCTCGGTGGTCGCCGGTTCGCCCGTGGCGCAGGCCGCGCCCGGCCCGACGCCCGCGCAGGTCAAGGCCAAGGTGGACCGGCTCCACCGGGAGGCCGAGATCGCCACCGAGAAGTACAACGGCGCCAAGGAGAAGGCCGACAAGGCCGAACGCCGCCTCGACGGGCTCCAGGACGAGGCGGCCCGCCGGACCGCCCAGCTCAACCAGGCCCGTACCGCGCTGGGCGCCACCGCCGCCGCGCAGTACCGCGCCGGTGCGGTGGACCCGTCCGTCGCGCTCTTCCTCACCTCGGATCCCGACGGCTACCTCGACCGGGCCGCCCGCGCCGACCGCGCCGCCGGACGCCAGTCCGCCCAGATCGCCGGGGTGCGCCAGAAGATGCGCGTCGTCGACCAGTTGCGCACCGAGGCCGACACGGTCCTGGCCGGGCTGGAGAAGCGCCGCGGCGAACTGCGTGCGCACAAGAAGACGGTCACCGGCAAGCTGGCCGAGTCCCGCGCCCTGCTCGCCCGCCTGACCGCCGCCGAACGCGCCGAGGTCACCGGTAAGGAACCGCGCGCCTCCCGCGCCCAGGCCCGCCCCGCGTCCTCCGCCGCCTCTCCCGCCGCCGGCGCGGTCAAGGCCCCGAACTCCCGTGCCGCCCAGGCCGTCGCCTTCGCCCGCACCGCCATCGGCAAGCCGTACGTCTGGGGCGCGACCGGCCCGAACGCCTTCGACTGCTCGGGCCTGACGCAGGCCGCCTGGCGCGCCGCCGGTGTCTCCCTCCCCCGCACCACCTACACCCAGATCAACGCCGGCCAGCGTGTCTCCCGCGACCGACTCGCCCCCGGCGACCTGGTCTTCTTCTACTCCTCCATCAGCCACGTCGGCCTCTACATCGGCGACGGCCAGATGATCCACGCCCCGAACCCGAACGCCCCCGTCCGCGTCGCCCCGATCAGCGAGATGCCGTTCGCGGGGGCGACGCGGGTGGCGTGAGCCGGAGTCCCGGAGTCGGGCGACCGACCGGGGGCGCGGGACGCCCCTCAGGCGTGGCTCGCCCCCGTCCGGCCGTGGCCGTGACCGCGGGAGGCCAGCCACCGGTACCCCGCTCCCAGCGCGAGGGCCTGCACGAGGGCTCCGGCCGCGACGCCGAGGAACGGGAGCGGCCCCGGGAGGCCGGCGAGGAGGAGGGAGGTGGGTGCGGTGACGAAGAAGCCCCAGACCGCGGCCGTACTGGCGTCGGCGTGGGTGACCAGGAGGGTGTCCACGCCGATCCACACCCAGACGGCGGCGACGACGGCGAGGTAGCCGAGGGCGAGCGGGTTGAGCAGGCAGCGGCGGAGGGTCGTACCGGCGGAACGCGGTGCGGCGGGCATGTCGGGGCCTCCTGAGGAACCGTGGTGGTCGTTGTCGGGTCCCACGGTGTCAGGGAAGGAGCACGGCGGCTTGAGTAGCCGTACTCACCCGCGCTGTCGGTAGGTGTACGTGTTCAGGGCGTCGACGGCCGCCATCGGGTCGCCGTCGCCGTACTGGTCGACGGCGAGGAAGTTGGGCTTCTTCGCCGCGGCGGGCAGGCAGTGGTTCTCGGCCCGGTCCTGGAGCTTGGCGTTGTCGTTGGCGTACGTCGGGTACACCGGGACGTCGCGGAAGTGGTTCATCACGAAGAGGCGGCGGAAGCCGGGCTCCTCCTGGGTGAGGGGTACGTCGTCCCAGCGGCTGCGGCAGGTCCAGTCGGCGTCGCCGATGCCGCCACCCATCGACCAGTGATTCTCGACCGTCCAGTCCTTCTGGCTCATGAAGCCGAGCCGGTTCTTGCCGTTCTCGCGGCCGGAGGCGGCGGTGTCGGCGGTGAAGAGCAGGAGCCGCTGTCCCGAGGCACGCAGGGAGCTGACGGCCGGCCAGCCGTTCTCGCGCACCCCCGCGGTGTCCGGCCGGAAGACCCGGCCGCCGAGCCGGCCGCCGTCGGCGAGCAGGGCGCCGAGTTCCGCGGTGAGCTGGTCGGCGGTGGTGTAGTCCTCCAGGAAGACGGTGATGACGGCCTCCTGGTCGCGCTCCAGGAAGTCGGCGATCGCGGTGAAGACGGTGGCCGCGTCGACGTTGGAGCCGCAGGGGTTGAGGACGGGGATCGCGTGGCACATGCGCACCCGGCCGTTCGCGTGGTGCGCGTCCAGCATCAGCGCCCGTACCCCGTCGTCCAGTTGGCGGGCGACGCTGTGCGGCTGGTTGGGGGCCGCGAGGGCGGACCTCCGCTGGTCCTCGGTGTTGTGCATGGCGTTGTGCCCGGTGAGGAAGGTCAGGTCGGCGAGGGTCGGGTCCGCCGGCAGGGGCTCGCGTCCGGCGGCGGCCGCCGGGCCCTGGCCGGTGAACGCGGTCAGGGCCAGGGCGAGGGCCGCGACGGCGGCCGCACCCCGCCCCGTGAACGTACGACGCGTCCGCACCGCGGGTCCCCTCTCCGCCGGAACTCAGGGCGCCGACACGCCCGTTGGGGAGGGTGGCACAGAACACGGGGGCGCACCAGGGTGCCCGGCGGGGCCCGCCGGGGGCGCCTACACTGCCCGGCATGGCTTGTCGCATCAGTGAGCTGGTCGTCGACGCCGCCGACGCTGAACGGCTCGCCGTCTTCTGGAGCGAGGTCCTCGGCCACGTCGAGGTCGGCCGGGAGGACGACGGGAGCATCGAGACCGGGCCCCCCGGCACCGGCTTCGGCGGCCCGCGGCCCACCCTCGTCCTCAGCCCGACCGAGGACCCGCGCCCCCGGCGGCTCCGGCTGCACCTAGACGTCAGTCCGACCGACCGCGACCAGGACGCCGAGCCGGCGCGCCTTCTCGCGCTCGGTGCCAGCCACGCGGACGTCGGCCAGACGGGTGAGGAGTCCTGGCACGTCCTGGCCGACCCCGAGGGAAACGAGTTCTGCCTGGTCCGCGCCGGACGGAGGCCGCCCCGGCTCCGGCACGGCCCCGGGGTGCGGGACGGGCGCCGTGCGGGATGGGGCGGCACGCCCTAGCGTGGGTCTCGGGGCCCGGCTCCTGCCGGCCCGTGCGGGAGGTGGTCCGTGTGACCGCGTTTCTGATCAGCGGGGCGTCCGTGTGGGACGGTCTCGCCGACGCTCCGGCCCAAGGGCTGGAGGTGTGGGTCGAGGACGGCCGCGTACGAGCCGTCGGAGCGGATCTCTCGCCGCCGCCGGACGCGGAGACCGTCGACCTCACCGGGCACACGCTCACCCCGGGCTTCATCGACTGCCACACCCATGTCGCGATCCAGCCCGACATCCTCCGCTCGCTGGTCGGGTCCTCGGCGGCCGCGGCGCTGCGGGCGGTCCCCGTGCTACGGAGCCTGCTGGCCGGCGGGTTCACCACGATCCGCGACCTGACCTGCGCCGACGTCGCTTACACCACCCTGGACCTGCGGGACGCGGTGGCGGCCGGGCTCGTCGAGGGGCCGCGCATGCTGGTCGCCCCGCATCTCATCTCGGCGCGCGGCGGCCACGGTGACTTCAGCGGTGTCCTCGACGACCAGCGGCAGGGCCGCGAACGGGTGCTGGAGATGGCCGCGGCCGACGGCCCCGACGAGATCCGTACCCGGGTGCGGGAGGAGGTCCGGGCCGGTGCCGACTGGATCAAGTTCGCCGCGTCCGGGGGTTTCAGCTCGCCGTCGGACGACCCGAGCCGTCCGGCCTACAGCCAGGAGGAGATGGACACCCTGGTCGCCACCGCCGCCGACCTCGGCGTCCCGGCGACCCCGCACGTCTACAGCGACGAGGGCGTCCAGCGTGCCGTGCGGGCCGGTGTCCGCAGCGTCGAACACGGCAATCTCGCCTCGGCCGGGACCCTGGCGATGATCGAGGAAGCCGGGGTCTTCCTCGTCCCGACGCTGTACACGATCCTCGCCGACGCGCGCCGGGTGGACGACGACGCGTACTGGAGCACCCGCCCGCCCTACAAGCGGCGCAAGTTCCGGCAGTTCCACGACGCGCTCCTGGCGGCCGCCGAGCACCTGGCCGCCAGCGACGTGCGGATCGCCTTCGGGACGGACGCCGGGATGTTCCCGCACGCGGAGAACTGGCGGGAGTTCCCGGCGCTGGTCTCGGCCGGGATCTCCCCGCTGCGCGCGCTGAAGGCCGCCACCAGCGTCGCCGCGGAGCTGCTTCGCCTCGACGATCTCGGGGTGATCGCCGAGGGGAGGACCGCCGACCTCGTCGCCATGCCCGGCGACCCGTTCAGCGACATCGAGGCGACCGGCCGCGTCGACTTCGTCATGAAGGCCGGGGTGATCCATCACCGGCCGCCCCGGTCCGGCGGGCGAGGATCAGGGCGCGGATGAGCCCGTGCCCCCGGCCGGGCCGGGCGGACCGGAACGGTGGGTACGAGGCGTGGGCCAGGGCGGCCAGGGCCTCGGTGCGGCAGGAGGTGTGTCCTCCCGCAGGACGTGGTGCTCCTCGCGTCCCGTGCGGTCGACGGTGAGGTCGAACCGGCCGTCGGTGCCCGGCAGCCGGCCGACGGGGCCCGGACACTCCTCGACGCCCTCGATCGGGAGATGCGGGAGACGCTGTGCGCGCGGACGGCGCGGAAGTGCCCGGCGGGCAGGAAGGCGGAGGCCAGGTCGCGTACGGGGGTGAGCCGGGGCAGGCTTGACCCGGAGCCGCTGCCGGACGGGGTCTGCTGGCGGCGAGGAGGACGTCCGACCTCCCGGCCGCCGGCGAGGAGCCCTACGCCCACCACTGGTGCGGGAAGTTGGCTGACCCCGTGGGCGGGGCGGCGGCCGGGGGCCCACGACTCGGGCCGAACGGGTGGACATGGGAGGGCGCGCCCGGGGAATGTGTCCTCCGGTACGACACTCGTGTAGTAGCGACTTCAGGGCATACCGAGAAAAGCAAAGGACGCGCTCATGGGCATCATCGCCTGGATTCTGATCGGCCTCATCGCCGGAGCCATCGCCAAGGCACTCACCCCCGGCAAGGACCCGGGAGGCTGCCTCGTCACGATGGTGATCGGCATCGTGGGTGGTCTGCTGGGCGGCTGGCTCGGCAAGGTCATCTTCGGCGTCCACTCGATCAACGGGTTCTTCCACCTGTCGACCTGGATCGCCGCCATCGTCGGTTCCGTGATCGTGCTGCTGCTCTACCGCCTCCTCACGGGGAACAGGCGCTGAGCGGCACCCCCGTACGGACCACGGACCACCGGGTACGCGGCAGGCGGCGACGAGGACACCCTCGTGGCCGCCTGTCCCGTGTACGGGAGGGGACGGGGTCACGGCGCGCGATCGCCCACCGGCCCGACCTGGAAGCTGTCCCCGCACACCCGGAGGCCGTCGAGACCGTGGGTGGTCACCGTCTGTTTCGAGCCGGGCGGGTAGACGAGCAGCGTGGCCGCCTCGGGCCAGCAGCGGCCGTCGGTGACGCCCTCGCCCGCCGTCTTGACGGTCGCGTGGGCCGCCTGCCCGGGCCGCAGCCGCACCGGGCCGCCGCCCGCCCCGTCACTGCTGCGGGTGGCGGGCTCGCCCACGCGCTCCCCGCCCGCGTCCAGCAGGGAGACGCCGGGGTGGCCGACCAGGTCGCAGGGTTCGGTACCGGTGTTGGTCAGGCGCAGGTCGAAGTACTTGCTGTTCATCTCCTGTCCGTGCGCCTTCAGCGTCAGCGCCAGCCCCGTGGCCTCGCACCGGCCGACGGCAGCGGGCCGGGGCGTGGCCGGGGCGGAGGCCGGAGGGCCGCCCCCGCCCTCGTCGGGGCCCTCGGCGGACGGGGCCGCGCTCGACGGCGGGGTGCCCGTGCTGGCGGCCGGACCGGCGGCCGGTGAGGTCTGCGTGTCGCCGCTCCTGTCGGCGGCGCCCGTGTCGGCCGTGCCGCTGCCGCCGCACGCCGTCAGCACGGCCACGCAGGCGATCGCCGGCACCACGCCCCACGGCCGCCCGGGCCGCCCCCTCGCCTCCTCCGGTCCGCTCCGCCGCCGAGTCCGCCCGTCGCCCTGGTGTGTGTGGCTCATGCTGATGCGGTTACCCGTCCGGCGGCACCCCTGCACCACGGGCCGCCGCCCGGCCGGTGGGCGGCGGCGCGTCGTGGGGGCGTACGGGTCTCAGTCGTGCAGGGCCTTGGTGAGGGCGTCGATCGCGAGATGGCGGGCGACGTGGGCGGCGCGGGTGTCGCGCAGGCTGTCCAGGAGCAGGAAGTCGTGGACCGTCCCGGTGACCCGTACGGCCGTCACCTCGACCCCGGCCTCGCGCAGCCGCGCCGCGTACGCCTCGCCCTCGTCGCGCAGGACGTCGGCCTCGTCGGTGATGACCAGCGCCGGGGGCAGCCCGCGCAGTTGCTCCGTGGTCGCCCGGAGCGGCGCGGCGTAGACCTCGCCGCGCTGGGCGGGGTTGGGGGCGTACTGGTCCCAGAACCAGGTCATGCCGTCCCGGGTGAGGTAGTAGCCCTCGGCGAACTGGGCGTAGGAGGCGGTGTCGAAGCCGGCGTCGGCGACCGGGTACAGCAGCACCTGGCCCTTCAGGTCGATGCCGCCGCGCTCCTTGTTCATGATCGTGAAGACGGCCGCCATGGCGCCGCCGACGGAATCGCCGGCGACCGCGACCCGCGAGGTGTCCAGCCCGTGCTCGGCCCCGTGTTCCAGGACCCACTGGCCGACCGCGTAGTTCTGCTCCACCTGCGTCGGGTACCGGGCCTCGGGCGCCCGGTCGTAGACGGGGAAGACGCCCGCCGCGCCGGCCCCGACGGCCAGCTCGCGAAAGAGCCGGTCGTGGGTGTTCTCGTCGCCGAAGACCCAGCCGGCACCGTGGATGTGGAGGACGACGGGGAGCGGCCCGGTGGCGCCCCTCGGCCGGATGATCCGGGTACGGACCCGCCCCCACTGCCCGGCGTCGACGGTCACCCACTCCTCGTCGACTTCGGGCCGCTCCACGCCCTCTCCGCTCTGGAGCCCGGCGAGGATGTCCCGCCCCTGCTCGGGCGGCACCTCGTAGATCCGGGGGTGCGGGTCGGTCGCCTCCGCGAGTTCCTTGGCGGCGGTCTCCAGGTACGGGGTGGGGGGCGGGGGAAGCTCGGACATGCGGTCCTCCGGAAGGGAAGCGGCTGGGCGCGCACCGGACCAGGCCGTGCCCGGGGCACGCAGGGGCGCTTCCTTCAGTTTTCGTCCGGTACAGGCGGGTCGCAATGGGAGCGCGGGGACTTGCGCGTCAGGGCCGCCCCGGAGCGCAGCGCGAACAGGACGAAGAGGCCGCCCACGCCTCCCATGACGAGCGCGGCGCCGGCATCCGCCTCCACCGCGACGGGCAACCGGTCACCAGGCTGAGTGCACCGGTCAGCAGGAAGAGCACGCGTGCCACGAGGCGCGGTCGCCACCGCGCGCATCGATCAGCGCGGGACCGAGGCCTCCCCCCGTCTCCGGCACCGCTCGCGCCACGCGCTCCCCCGCTCCGGCCTCACAGCGGCGGCAGTCCCGTCCGGCCGTACGACCTGCCCGGCTGCTGGTACCACCCCCTTCCAGCGCCGGCAGTCGGACAGGCCCATCCCGGTGCCCATGAACAGGGCGGCCACCCGGGTCAAGGGCAGCCACTGCTGGACCACGGCCGGCAGCCCCACGCAGTACCCGGCCGGGCAGAGCCGGCGGAACCAGGGCTCCCCGGGCACCGCGGGGCCTCCCGGAGGAGGAAGGCGAGCACGCCGAGCGCCATCACCGCGCCCGCGACCGGGACTTTGGCGGGCGTGACGTCGAGGGCTCGGGATGCCGCCGTGGTGGTCCGGGGCAACGGTCACTCTCCTCTTCCCGCACCGGTTCCGGGGAGCGGGAGGGTGCGGACGTCACCGTGGAAGAACGGGGCGGCGCCTTCCCCGCCTCCCCCTTGAGCCACCGTCCCGTCGCCCGTGCGTATGTACCAGGCCGTTCACGAAGTCGTCCCGGTTGGGCCGCACCACCTTCCGCAACCGTGTGGCGGCGGCCTACGTTCCTGGGCGCAGACGGGGTTTCCGTACGGACGCAGTCACAGGGGGACGACACATGAGCGGCACGACGACGGGCGGGACCTCCAGACGGCGGGTGCTGCGGCTGGCCGGGGGCGGCCTCGCGCTGGCCGCCCTGGGGGCCGGGGCGGCGGGCTGCCGCGAGGACGGGGTGGACGAGGCGGGCTCCGGGGGTTCCGGCGGCACGGAGCCGGCCGGGAGCGGAAAGCCTTCCTCGGACGGCGGGGACGGGGGCGGGAGCGGCAAGGGGCCGAAGCCCTTGTGGACGGAGTCGGTCCCCGCCCAGACCTACGGCGACAACGACGAACTCGTCGCCGTGGCAGGCATGGTGATCGCCAGTGGTTCGCCGCTGAAGGCCCTGGACGCCGCCACCGGCAAGGAGCGGTGGTCGCTGCCGGAGGGCGCGACGCCCGGCGCCCCGCTGCTCGTCGCGGGCGACACCCTGTACCTGGCCAGCGGCAAGTACGACGGCACGGTCGCCGGTTACTCCCCGGCGACCGGCGAGGAGACCTGGCGGGGACGGCTCGGCAAGGGCTACCGGCAGCCGCGGCCCGTCGCGGTCGACGACCGGCAGGTGTACGTGGTCGCCGAGATCCTGGAGGAGGACAACTCCTCGCACACCAACGTCATCGCGGCGTTCGACAGCGGCTCGGGCAAGCTCGTCTGGAGCGAGCAGCGCGACCTGGGGACCGAGCAGAACGGCATCCACGCCGCCGTCGAGGGCCGCCACCTCGTCTACACCGACTTCAAGAAGAACCTGACCGTGCGCGACACCGCCACCGGGCGGCAGGTGTGGACGCAGAAGACCGACAAGACGAACTACGGCTTCTTCACGGTCCACGCGGGGCTGGTGATCGTCCCCCAGGGCGACCGGCTCCAGGCGTACGCACTCGCCGACGGCGCCCGCGAGTGGTCGCTGAAGGCCACCCGCTTCACCACGTTCAAGGAACCGTCCGTGGTGGACGGCGTGCTCTACATCGCCGACAGCGGAAGGACGGTACGGGCCGTCGCCCCGGGGAGCGGCAAGGAGATCTGGCGGTCCGAGGCGCTGGCCGAGGCCGGCTTCCAGGTCCCGAGGCAGTACGTCAAGGCGGGCGACGTCGTCTACGCCGCCACCGACCTGGACAAGGACGGCGGTGTGGCCGCCCTCGACGCCGGCTCGGGCAAGGTGCGCTGGACCTTCAACGACGGCTCGGGCGACCACCACGCCTGGCTGGTGGCCACCGACGGTGAGCGGGTCTTCGCCCTGCACGGCAAGAAACTGCACGCGCTGCCCGCGTAGGGGGCGGCGCCCGGGGCGCGGCTCCCCGCCGCGCCCCCGCGCCCCCGCGGGACGGAAGCACCCGTCAGCCGCCCGGGGAGTCGTCCACCGCGAAGTCCATCCGGACGTCGTCGCCGTCGACCGACTTCGCGGTGACCGTCACACCGTACTGCTCGCCGTCCGCGGCCAGTTGGCAGCGCACGGTCGCGCCCACGCGGGCCGGCAGGTCCTCCTGGCAGGCCAGGGCGTCGGGCTGCCGGCCGGTCCGCGCGGCCAGGGCCGCCTTGCCCTGGCGAGCGACCTCGGCCTTGTCGACGGCGGGCGCCCCGGCCCCCGCGTTCGGCGGACCGGTGGGCTCCGGCGCGGCGGACGTGCCCGCACCCGGACCGTCGTCCACCTTGAAGTCGATCTCGGCCTTGCCTCCCCCGACCGAGGCCGTGGTGGCGGTCAAACCCTGTTTCTCGCCGTCGACCGCCAGTTCGCAGCGCACGGTGGCGCCCTTCTCGGCCTTGAGGTCGTCCTCGCAGGTGACCGAGTCGGGCACGCGGCCGACCTTCTCCCCGAGTGCCGCCGAGGCCCGCTTCGCGACCTCTTCCTTGCTGACCGAGCCCGTGGCACTCACGCTCGCCGAGCATCCGGTGGCGAGCAGCACGGCGACGGCTCCCGCCGCGATGCGGGCCGCTCCCCGGCGCCGGCCCTTCCGTCCTGTCATGTGCACAGTCCCCCCGTGGAACGATCGTTCGGAACGTCTCGGCCGCCGAACCTACCACCGGCGCCCTTCCCCCCGGCCCGGCACTCGTACGGCCGGTCGGCCCGCTCCTCGGACGGGGAGCACCCTGGCCCCGGCCGACCGGGGCACGCTCCGCCCCCGCGCGCCCGCCCGGCGGCACTCGGGGCGGTCCTGACGACCGGCCCGGCGCTGACCCCCGCGCGCGGCCCGGCGGCCGGCGCCGTTCGCGTACGCGCTGGAGGCGGCGGTGGCCGAGGACGGCGACGGCTCCTCCCGCGGGCGGGCACGGTGCCGGCGACGCTGCCCCTCGTACGGGCCGAGCCACCGCCTGACCTCGTACGACCGGGCCCGCCAGCCCGCCGTCGGGCGGGGCCGCCCCGTCGGGCACGCCGTCTGCCGGGGACGGTGCCGCGCGTGTTCACCGCTCCCCCACCTCCGCCAGGATCCGCTCCACCCGCTCCTCCACCGTCGCCGGGGCGACCTCCACCAGCCGGAAGCCGAAGCGCCGGTAGCTCTCCTCATGGAGCTTCTCGAAGGCGAGGGACTCCTCGTAGGTGATGCGGCGGGCCGCGGTGAGTTCCAGGAAGCCGAGGGGGCGGAGCAGGAAGACGTGGGGCTCGTAGCGGCCGGCGGCGGTGATGCGGCCGAGTTCGGCGGTGAGGTCGGGCGGGACGGGGTGGCCGAGGTAGGCCGCGAGGGCGTGCATGCAGACCGGGGAGCGGTCGAGGAAGCAGAGACCGGCCGGGTCCGGCGCCGCGTCGGCCCGCGCCTCGCGGGCGCGTTGCTCGGCGGTGACCCGGGTGAGGAAGCCGGGGTCGGTCCACGGCTCCCGGACGCCTTGGGCCTGCTCGCGGGCGATGACGGCGGTGGCCGCCTCGCCGACGGTCCGGTGGCCGCGGGCCGCCAGCGCCCGCAGGACGGTGGTCTTGCCCGCTCCGGGGGTGCCCGTGAGGATGTAGCGCCGCATGGCGTGGTCCTTTCCGGCCGGGCCCCCTTCACCCGGCGGGCGCGGCCTACTCCTTGTGGTCCGGTTCCTGGCCGGGGTCCTGGCCCCGCTTCCCGCCGTCGGACGGGGCCGCCTCGCTCCGGCCGTCGTCGCCCTGGGCGCGGCTGCGGGCCGCGCGACGCAAGCGGGGGTGGGCGGTGGTGTCGACCCGGCCCTCCGACATGGCCTCGCCGATCATCCGGCGGACCGCGTCGCGCAGGCCGTGCAGGGCCTGGTGGCGGCGGGGCCCCGCGGTGGGGTCCTCCCGCAGTTCGCGGACGGTGGCCCAGCACAGGCCCAGCATGACGACGACGAAGGGGAGGGCGACGAGGATGGTGGCCGACTGGAGGGAGTCGAGGCCGCCGGCGATGAGCAGCGCGGCGGCCACGGCGGCCATCAGCACGCCCCAGGTGACGTTGAGCCAGGCGCGCGGGTGCAGGGCGCCCCGGCTGGTGAGCGAGCCCATCACGAGGGAGGCGGAGTCGGCGCTGGTGATGAAGTACATCATGATGAGGACCATCGCGAACCATGCCGTCACCTCGGGCAGCGGCAGTGCGTCCAGCATCGAGAAGAGCGTCGCCTCGGTGCCCTCCGACTCCTTCTCGGCCATGTCGACCACGCCCGTCTCGTCCAGCCGGATGCCGGTCCCGCCGAGCACGCAGAACCACACGGCGGAGGCGCCGGAGGGGATCAGCAGCACGGCGAGGAGGAACTCGCGGATGGAACGCCCCTTGGAGATGCGGGCGATG
This sequence comes from Streptomyces diastaticus subsp. diastaticus, assembly GCF_011170125.1. NCBI lineage: Bacteria > Bacillati > Actinomycetota > Actinomycetes > Kitasatosporales > Streptomycetaceae > Streptomyces > Streptomyces diastaticus. The sequence continues at coordinate 384,073 of NZ_BLLN01000001.1, forward strand.
AAGGTCCCGACGAACGGCGCCCAGGACAGCCACCACGCCCAGTAGAAGATCGTCCACTGGCCGAGCCACTCGCTGTCCGTGAAGGCGCCGGTGCGGGTGGCCATCGAGATCAGCTCGTTGAAGTAGCCGCCGACGCTGGAGGGGATGGCGTCGAGGATGTAGACGGTCGGGCCGACGAGGAAGATGAAGAGCATCAGCAGGGCGGCCATCACCAGGTTGACCGAGCTGAGCCACTTCACGCCGCCGTGCAGCCCGGTGAAGGCGGAGACGACGAAGGCCGCGCCGAGCACCACGATGATCAGCAGCTGGAGCCCGGTGGTGTTCTCGACGCCCGCCGTCAGCTGGAGGCCGGTGGCGATCTGCAGGGCGCCGATGCCGAGGCTGGTGGCCGTGCCGAAGACGGTGGCGAAGACGGCGAGCAGGTCGAGCAGCCGGCCGACGACGCCGTTGGCCCGCCGCTCCCCGATGAGCGGGACGAAGACGGCGCTGATCCGGTTGCCGCGCCCGAGCCGGAAGGTGGTGTACGCGAGCGAGAGGCCGACCACGCCGTAGATCGCCCAGGGGGTCAGCGTCCAGTGGAAGAACGAGTACTCCAGGGCCCGGCCGGCCGCCTCGGGGGTGCCGGCCGTGGCGTCGGTGGAGGGCGGCGGGCTCAGGTAGTGGGCGACCGGTTCGCCGACGCCGTAGAAGATGAGGCCGATGCCCATGCCCGCGGCGAACATCATGGCGACCCAGGCGAAGTCGGTGAACTCCGGTTCGTCCTCGGCGGTGCGCGCCAGCTTGATGCGGCCGAAGCGGCTGAAGGCGAGGATCACGCAGAGGACCAGGAAGACGTCGGCGGCGATCACGAAGAGCCACTCGAAGTTCTCCAGCACCCACGGCAGGGCCGTGTCGGAGAAGCTCTGGAACGAGGACTTGCCGAAGCTCGCCCACAGGACGACCGCGACGATGCCGAGCACGCCGATCGCGACGACCGGGACGTCCGGCCGGGAGTCGGCGCCGGGCGGTTCGGCGGACGTGGGGCCGTGCGGGCTGTCCGGGGGCAGGTCGGCGGTGTCGGTGGTGCTCATAGCTGCCCACTATGGTCCGAGCACCGGACATACCGTCACATACCACGCCGGTGCGGGGCCGAACGGCGCGGCGGCCGGGAGCCCGGCCGCCGCGCTCCCTCCCCGGGGCGTCAGACGAGTCGGCGGGCGGTCGCCCAGCGGGTCAGCTCGTGGCGGTTGGAGAGCTGGAGCTTGCGCAGCACCGCGGAGACGTGCGACTCGACCGTCTTCACCGAGATGTAGAGCTGCTTGGCCACCTCCTTGTAGGCGTAGCCCCGGGCGATCAGCCGCAGCACCTCGCGCTCGCGCTGGGTGAGCCGGTCCAGGTCCTCGTCGACCGGCGGGGCGTCGGTGGAGGCGAAGGCGTCCAGCACGAACCCGGCCAGCCGGGGGGAGAAGACGGCGTCGCCGTCCTGCACCCGGAAGACCGAGTCGACCAGGTCGGCGCCGGTGATGTTCTTGGTGACGTAGCCGCGGGCGCCGCCCCGGATGACGCCGATGACGTCCTCCGCCGCGTCGGAGACGGAGAGCGCGAGGAACCGCACCGGCCGCTCGGCGGCGCCCATCAGCGGGGCGCAGCGGCGCAGCACCTCGACCCCGCCGCCGCCCGGCAGGTGCACGTCGAGCAGGACCACCTCGGGGCGGGTCGCGGTGATGACGGTGACGGCCTGGTCCACGTCGTCGGCCTCGCCGACCACCTCGACGCCGGTCTCCTCGGTCTGCCCGATCTCGGCCTGGACGCCGGTGCGGAACATCCGGTGGTCGTCGACGAGGACGACCCGTACACGCCGCGCGCTCCCGCCCTCCGCCGCCTCGGTGCCGCCCGCCGTGGTCTCGTTCATCTCGTCGCCCTCTCTCTCGGCCCGGCCGCCCTCTGCGCCCGCCTCGCCCGCCGCGGCCGGCCCGTCAGGGTGCCGCCCGTACCCATCATCCCGCCGTCGTCCGCCGGATCTCCAGCTCCACCTCGGTGCCGCCGTCGGGCGCGGAGCGCAGCCGGGCCGTGCCGCCGTGCCGCTCCATCCGGCCGATGATCGACTCGCGGACGCCCATCCGGTCGGCGGGGACCGCGTCCAGGTCGAAGCCGGGGCCCCGGTCCCGCACGGAGACGAAGACCTCCTCCCCGGCCGCCTCGGCGAACACCTGCACCGGCCCGCCCTCGCCACCGTACTTGGCGGCGTTCACCATGGCCTCGCGCGCGGCCTGGACCAGTGCGGGCAGCGGCTCGTCCAGCGGGCAGTCGCCGACCAGGACGACCTCCAGCGGTACGCCGTGCTTGTCCTCGACCTCGGCGGCGGTGCGCTTGACCGCCTCGGCCAGCGTCGCCGGCCCGTCCTCGGCGGCGCGGCCCGAGCCCTCCGGCCGGTGCAGCCAGTTTCGCAGTTCGCGCTCCTGGGAGCGGGCGAGGCGGCGGACCTCGGCGGGCCGGTCGGCGTTGCGCTGGATCAGGGTGAGGGTGTGCAGCACCGAGTCGTGGACGTGGGCGGCTACCTCGGCCCGCTCCTGGGCGCGAATACGCATCAGCCGCTCCTGCCCGAGATCCTGCGCCATCCGCACCAGCCAAGGCCCGGCCAGCAGCGCCACCCCGACCAGCACCGCGAGCGACGCCTGGAGGACCGCGCCCAGGTGCTCGGCCGACCCCTGGAGGACGAACATCCCGGAGACCCCGGCGCCGACCAGCAGCACTCCCGCCGCCGACCTGGCCAGGGTGAGGTTCCGCCGCCTGAGCCCGGCCTCGGCCCAGCGGGCCCGGCGGGCGTTGTCGGCCTGCCGCCAGACCACGGCGACACCGGCGCCGACCAGCAGGGCGGGGAAGAGGTAGGCGCGGGCGGTGCCGTTCAGGTCGACCGAGGCGACGAAGACCATGGAGGCGACGAGCAGCGCCAGCAGGGCGACGAGCTGGCCCCGGTCCGCCTTGGCCGGGGCACTCGGCGGCTGCGGCGAGAGGCCGCCCACGCCCAGCGGTACGAAGGACCAGAAGGCGGCGTAGAGCAGGGCGCCCAGGCCGTTGGCGACGAAGAGCGCGACGAAGGCGAGCCGGACCCAGAAGACCGGCAGGCCGAGGTGGCCGGCGAGGCCGCGCGCGACTCCGCCCAGCCAGCGGCCGTCGCTGCTGCGGTAGAGCTTGCGCGGCTCCCGCTCCTGCTCGATGGTCCCTGCTGCGGCGTCCGGCATGGACCGATCGTCACACGGCGGCCCGGCCACCGGCATCAGGGTTGTCCCGGAGGCCGCCCCCGGTCCGGCGGCGCGGCGCGGTCGGAAGCCGTGGTTCCGGCCGGCCCTCCGCCCCGTGGCCGCGCGGTCGGGCCCGGGCGGGCTCTCGGGGTCGATCTCAGGGTCCGTCCAGGGTCGTACCGGCTGCCCACCGGCCGCCCGCCCCGTCACCATGGAGCCATGACACCGCCGCCCACCGGAGCCACCGGTGCCCCGCCCGCCCCCGAGCCGCGCACCGAGGAGCGGCCCCCCGGCTTCCGCCGCGACCGGCGCCACCGCAAGATCGGCGGCGTCTGCGCGGGGCTCGGCCTGCACTACGGCCTGGACCCGCTGATCTTCCGCATCTGCCTGGCCGTGCTCTCCGCGACCGGCGGCGTCGGCCTCCTCTTCTACGGCTTCGCCTGGCTGCTCGTGCCCTACGAGGGCGAGGAGGAGAACGAGGCGCGGCGGCTGCTCTCCGGCCGCGTCGACGGGCCCGCGCTCACCGCCGTCCTCTTCGCCCTGGTCGGCTGCGGACTGCTCCTCTCGGTCATCAACAACGGCCAGCTCCTCTGGTTCGCCGTGCTGCTCGGGCTGCTCCTCGCCGGGGCCGCCCACTGGTCCCGGACCCGGCCCGAACAGGGCGAGAGGGCACAGGAGGGGATGCCCCCCGAGCCGCAGGCCCCGCCCGTGCCGGACGGACCCGAGTCGTGGTGGCGCGGCCCGATCGTCAAGGACGGCACCCACGACGGCGCCACCGGCTACCTCTGGGGCCCGGCCGCCCTGGCCGACGGGACGGGTGGCGCCGCCAGTACCCGGGCCCGCGCCTCCGGCTGCGGCCGGCGGCCCGCCGACGCGCTGGCCGAACGGCCGCGCCGCCCCCGCTCCCTGGGCTTCCTCACCTTCCTGCTGGCCTGCGCGGCGGGCACCCTCACCGCTTTCGCCGGCTGGCACACCCAGCCGCTGGGCACCGCGCTCCAGACCGGGCTCGCCGTCGCCCTCGGCGTCCTCGGCCTCGGTGTCGCGGTGAGCGCCTTCCTCGGCCGCACCGGGCTGGGCACGATCTTCCTCGCCGTGCTGACCGCCGTCGCGCTGGCCGGCGCCGCCAACCTCCCCCGCGACGCCACCACCGACTGGTCCTCCCCCACCTGGCGTCCCGCCGACACGGCCGCGCTCCGCCCCGACTACCGCATCGGCACCGGCGACGCCACCCTCGACCTGAGCGAGGTCACGGTGCCCAGGGGCGAACGCGCCTCGGTCCGGGCCCGCGTCGCCACCGGGCACCTGCGGGTCCTCCTTCCCCGCACCAGCACCGTCGACCTGACCGCGGAGTCCGGCATCGGCACCGTCCACCTCCCCGGCGACCGGGACGGCGGGGTGTCGGTCGGCAACGACGTCTCCCGCAAGGCCACCTACCCCGCGGGGGACGGCGGCGTCCTCACCGTCCACGTCGAAACAGGCTTCGGTCTGACGGAGGTCACCCGTGCTACGCCATGAACCCCAGCCCGGCCGGCTCCTGGCCGGCATCGCGCTCGTCACCGCCGCCGTCCTCTACACCGGCGACGCCGTCTCCGCCTGGACGGTCCCGTGGTGGGCGCTCTTCCCGCTGGTCTGCGGCGGCCTGTGGCTGGCGGCGGCGGTGGGACTGTTCGGACACCTGTGGCGCAGGCGGCGGAGGCGGAGGACGGAGGGCGGCGTCAACGGGTGCTGACACGCCGGTCGCACCACCCCGTGCCCCCGCCCCGGACCGGCTCAGTCCCCCAGACCCAGCCCGATGTCCCGGCCCCTCCGCCGCCGCTGCCGGAGCGCCTCGTCCGCCGAGAAGTGCTCCGCGCCCGCCAGGGCCAGCGGCAGCCAGGCCAGCAGGTAGGCCAGGTCGTTGCCGTAGTAGTACGGCGTGGTCGGCCAGCTGACGGTGAGCCACAGGACCAGGGAGATGAGGGCGCCCCCGGCTGCGGCGACGCGGGCCCGGAAGCCCAGCAGGGTGGCGAGGCCGACCAGGAGTTCGCCGAGGGCGAGCGCGTAGCCGAAGCCGACGGGGCTGTGCTGGGCGAGGTCGACGAGGAAGGGGGCGCCCGCCGTGGCGTGCACGGCGTCGAGGAGTTCGCCGAGGGAGCCGGGGCCGGTGGCGGAGAGGAAGGCCGAGTCGGTGAGCTTGTCGAGGCCGGCGTGGACGAAGGTGACGCCGAGGAAGGCGCGGAGCGGCAGCAGGGCGTACCGCCGCAGGGTGCCGCGCAGGCCGCGCCGGGGGCCGAGGCCGCCCGGCTGTTCGAGCAGGGTGCCGTGTGCCATGGCTGGTGGGGCCGCCTCTCAAGGTGGGGTGCGGGGCTCGTCGGCGTCCCTGCCCGTTCCGGACGGCGGCCATACGTGGCGGGCGGGCGCGAGGAGCGGGTCAGCGGCCTCCGGCGACCCGGAGGACGGCGCCCGTGGTGTACGAGGCGTCGGGCGACAGGAGCCAGGAGACGGCTCCGGCGATCTCCTCGGGCTGCCCGGCGCGGCCCAGCGGAATGCCCGGCCCCTGCTTGGCGGGGCGTTCGGGGTCGGCGTGGAAGCCGGTCCAGATGACCCCGGGGGCCACGCAGTTGACGCGGATCCCCTCGTCCGCGACCTCCTTGGCGAGGCCGACGGTGAGCGTGTCCACGCCGGCCTTGGCGGCGGCGTAGTGGACGTACTCGCCGGGGCTGCCGAGGGTGGCGGCGGCGGACGAGATGTTGACGAGTGCGCCGCCGCCGGAGGCCGAGAGGTCGCGGACGGCACGGCGGGCGCAGAGCAGGTAGCCGAGGAGGTTGACGTCCAGGGCGCGGGAGATCCCGGCCGGGTCGGCGTCGGCGAGGCGACCGACGGGGCCGCTCGTCCCGGCGTTGTTGACCAGGCCGGTGACGGGGCCGAGGGTGGCGGCCTCGTCGAAGAGCGCGTCGACGGAGGCGGCGTCGGCGGTGTCGACGGCGACGGCGAGCGCGCGGCGCCCGGCGGCGCGGACCCGTTCGGCGACGGACTCGGCGGCGGCCCGGTCGGACCGGTAGCCGACGACGAGGTCGTGGCCGTCGGCGGCGAGCCGGGCGCAGACGGCGGCGCCGATGCCCCGGCTGCCGCCGGTCACCACGGTCAGGGGCTGCCTCGTGGTACCGGCACCGGTCATCGTCATGAGGGACCTCCGCGTCACACGCCGCCCCCGTCGGTCGCGGGGGCCCGGCTCACCGTACCGGCGTCTGGCACCTGGTCAGTCGCCGACCTCGATGGTCACCTTGTTGGTCTCGACGCCGGCCGCCGAGACCAGTTGGACCTCGGCCTTGCCGGGCTCGACCTCGACCGGTACCGGGACGGTCAGCGTCGTGTCGGACGGGTTGGTGAAGCCGCCGGGCACGGGCACCAGCGGCACGTGCACGTGGACGGCCCCTATCCGCACGACCATCCGCGCGAGCCGGTCCGGGGTGCGGGCGCTCGGCGGCAGGAACCCGGCGCCGCGGATCTCGATGTCGTCGCCCGTCCGGATCGGCCCGTCCAGGTCCCCGGCCTCACGGGCGCGCACCACGGCGTGGATGACGGGCCGGGACCCCTCGGCGTACTTGCTCGCCAGGTAGGTCGCGGCGGAGACGAGGACGAGCAGGGCCAGGCCCCAGGGCAGATCGGGCAGTTGGTCGGGGCGGCGGGCGAGGCGGACCGCCGCGTAGACCTGGGCGACGGCACTGACCAGGACGTACTGGGTGTCGGCGAAGTGGGCGCGGCCGCTGTCGTCGGTGAGCAGGTCGGCGGCGCGTGGGCGGGGCGCCTGGGCCTTCTGGAGCCGCTGTCCCTGGACGCGGACGGCGACGACGCGTCGGACCACGACGGCCACCGCGCAGGTCACGGCGAGCACGGTGACCAGCCCCGCGCCGCGCGCCAGGTCGAGCCCGGCGATGAGCGTGTCCCGCTCCTCCGCACCGGAGGCGAAGGCCAGCCGCCCGGCGAGGACGAGAACGGCGTACGCGGTGAGCAGCACCCAGAGGGCGGCCACCGCGCGGGAGGTGGAGAGCCGGTTGTCCTCGCCGATCACGGGGGCGAGGACGCCGCCGCGCCGTCCGTGGAGCCGGGCGGCGCCGGTGAGCAGTCCGGCGCCGATCAGGGCCGCGAGCAGTCCCGCGGTACGGGCGGCGGTCCAGCCGGCGGCGAAGGCGGTGGCGACCTGGCCGAGGAAGAGCACGGCGACCGCCCCCCAGACGACGTTCAGGGTGCGCCGCCACAGCAGCACGTACCAGCCCTCGGCCTCGGCCCGGGCGCGGGCGCCGACCTCGCGGGCCGCCTGCGTCAGCTCGTCGGAGATCCACTGGCGCGAGGCCCCGGCCGAGTACGAGACGGCGGCGGGCAGCCCCTCGCCCGCCGCGAGCGCGTCGCGCCGGGCCCGGAAGGCGGCCTGCGCCTCGCGGTGGGCGGCCCGGGTGCCGCGCGGGCAGGCGGGGCAGGCGCAGGTGTGCGGGTGCGGGGCGTCGGCCTGCCCGTCCTCCGCGGCGCCGTCCTCGGCGGCCGGGCCGGTCTTCTCGGAGGCGGGCTTCTCGTCGGGGGCGCCCGGCTGTCCCGGCACGGGCAGCGGGGCCTCGCCCGTGCGGTGGGCGGGGGCGGACGGCGCGCCGCCGGCCCCGCTGGTGTCGTCCGCCGTGTTACCGGCCTCTCGCCCCGCCACGGTCCATGCCCGCCTTCACCGTCGTCCCGCTGGTTCCGGTGCCGTACGGCACCCTCGGCGCGCACCGGTCCCGGGCCCGCTTCAAGGGCCCGCCAACTGGCGCGCGGTGACTGCAAATTGTGCCGTATGGGCGGCCTCCGGGGCACATCAGGGGCGCGCGAGCTCCCCGCCCGGGCCCTCTGGGCCACGAAGACTTCCCTGACCTGCGACGGAAGGGGGCGCGAGCCCGCGCGCCCCCGCCGCGGAACGGAAACGGGGCGGCCTGGACCCGCCACCGATACCCGACAGGAGATGACGGGTATCCCGACAGGACTCCCCGTGCGGATACCGCACCACAGGCACCACCTCAGCCCAAAACCCAGCCCGGCCGGCGCCTGAGGCCCCCCCAGTCCGGCCAGCGCCTGAGGCCATCCAGCACCCGCACTACAGGCACCACCTCAGCCCAAAACCCAGCCCGGCCGGCGCTTGAGGCCATCAGTGGCGCGCCCCCACGGCGCGCACGCAAACCCCGCGGCGGGAAGCACCCCGGAAACACCAAATGCCGCCGCACCCCCAGCAAGGGGGCACAACGGCATCCAGCGTCAACCCTGAGCCGCCAGGCTCACTCCCACTCGATGGTCCCCGGCGGCTTGCTCGTCACATCGAGCACGACCCGGTTGACCTCGTCCACCTCGTTGGTGATGCGGGTCGAGATCCGGGCCAGCACGTCGTACGGCATCCGGGTCCAGTCGGCCGTCATCGCGTCCTCGGAGGAGACGGGTCGCAGCACGATCGGGTGGCCGTAGGTCCGCCCGTCGCCCTGGACGCCGACCGAGCGCACGTCGGCGAGGAGCACCACGGGGCACTGCCAGATGTCGCGGTCGAGCCCGGCCGCGGTCAGCTCCTCGCGGGCGATGGCGTCGGCCTCGCGGAGGAGGTCGAGGCGGTCCTTGGTGACCTCGCCGACGATGCGGATGCCGAGCCCGGGCCCGGGGAACGGCTGGCGCTGGACGATCTCCTCGGGCAGGCCCAGCTCCTGGCCGACCATCCGGACCTCGTCCTTGAAGAGCGCGCGAAGCGGCTCGACGAGTTCGAACTCGATGTCGTCGGGAAGGCCGCCCACGTTGTGGTGGGACTTGATGTTGGCGGTGCCGGCGCCGCCGCCGGACTCCACCACGTCCGGGTAGAGGGTCCCCTGGACCAGGAAGGCGACGTCCTCGCCCTCGGCGACGATCTCGGCCTGCGCCTGCTCGAAGACGCGGATGAACTCCCGGCCGATGATCTTGCGCTTCTGCTCGGGGTCGCTGACCCCGGCGAGCGCGGTCAGGAAGCGCTCCTCGGCGTCGACCACCTTGAGCTGCACGCCGGTGGCGGCGACGAAGTCCTTCTCGACCTGCTCGGTCTCACCCTTGCGCATCAGGCCGTGGTCGACGTAGACGCAGGTCAGCTGCGTACCGACGGCCTTCTGGACGAGGGCCGCGGCGACCGCGGAGTCCACGCCGCCGGAGAGGCCGCAGATGGCGCGCTTGGTGCCGACCCGCTCACGGATCTCGGCGACCTGCTCCTCGATGACGTTGCCCATGGTCCAGGTCGGGGAGAGCCCCGCGCCCCGGTACAGGAAGTGCTCCAGCACCTGCTGGCCGTGGGTGGAGTGCATCACCTCGGGGTGGTACTGCACCCCGTAGAGCTTCTTCTCGTCGTTCTCGAAGGCGGCGACCGGCACCACGGCGGTGGAGGCGGTCACGGTGAAGCCCTCGGGCGCCGCCGAGCAGGCGTCGCCGTGCGACATCCACACCGACTGCTCGTCGGGGGTGCCCTCGAAGAGGGTGGAGGCGGACTTGGAGACGGTCAGCTCGGTACGGCCGTACTCGCGGGCGCCGCTGTTGTCGACGGTGCCGCCGAGGGTCTGCGCCATGAGCTGGAAGCCGTAGCACATGCCGAAGACCGGGACGCCGGCCTCGAAGAGCGCGCGGTCCAGGGTGGGGGCGTGCTCCGCGTACACCGAGGACGGGCCGCCGGAGAGGATGATGGCCGCCGGGTTCTTGGCGAGCATCTCGGAGACGGGCATCGTGCTGGGCACGATCTCGCTGTAGACGCGGGCCTCACGGACGCGGCGGGCGATGAGCTGGGCGTACTGCGCGCCGAAGTCGACGACCAGGACGGTCTCGGCGGTGGCGGGCGACGCGGGGGACGCTGAGGGCACTGCGGCGGCCTTCCGGCGGGTGATCGGGTGATTCATGGGCTGATCACAGAGGGTGGATGTCCACTGATTCTAACGGGGCCCCGGTCCGCTTCATTCCGTCTCGTCCCCGTGGAGGGACCCGCTCCACGCCGGGCCGGGCGGCCGTGTCGGGCCGTTCGGGTCCGGGGCCGCCCGTTCACGTGTGGGCCGTCTCACCATCCGGCCCGGCTTGCCCCGGGTCCCGGCGGCGGGTGCATACTGACCCCGTGATCCAGCACCTGAGCTTCCTCTTTACCTATGGCACCCGGCCCGCCGGCTGCCATGGTCGTGCTGCTTGATCCACTGACAAGCGTGCGAAGGCGCCCCGGGCCGAACGGCCCGGGGCGCCTTCCGTTTCCCGGACCTCTCGCACCCGGGGCTCCCCGCCCGCCCCACCTCACCGCCCCACCTCACCGGCCCACCCGGACCGGCCCCGACGGAGCAGGAGCCCTTCCCATGACCACCACCCCGACCGCCCCGACCGCCACCGCCCAGCCCGCCGAACGCACCGGCGCCCGCACCCCCGAGGCGGCCGAGCTGATCGGCGGGGCGCGGGAGCGGATCGACGCGCTGGACGACCGGATCATCGGCCTGGTCCAGGAGCGGATCGCGGTCTCCGCCGTCATCCAGGAGGCGCGGATCTCCTCGGGCGGCCGCCGCGTCAACCTCTCCCGCGAGATGGAGATCCTCAGCCACTACCGGGACGCCCTCGGCGCGCCTGGCACCTCGCTCGCCATGACGCTCCTCGAACTCTCGCGGGGCCGGGTCTGAGGGCCTGCCGCAAGCCCCCGCACCTGAGTTCGCATCGCTTCTCACCCGTACGGCGCGTGACCGGTGGGCGCCGGGCTTCGTTGGTCCCGGTGTCCGTGCCAGCCAGGGGCGGGCCAGCAAGAACCACGCGTGGCTTTCACTGGAGCGATGAGACGTGCGGCGCCTGTCCGCACGTCGTGGGACCTCGCTCCAGCGTGACCGGACGGCAGGGGACAGCGGTCCGGTCACCCCCTGAACGGCCGGCTCCGGGGACGCCCGGGACCGGTCGTCTCGGGCCCCCGTCCTCCCCGCGCGGGCCCGGCACCCCCTCATTCACCTCCGTACGGCTCTCCGGCGCCACTCCCCTCCCCCGGCGCCGCCGCCCGGCACCCTGGCGCCCGACGACACCGTGCCGCACCGAAGGGCCCCGCCGCGTCCGGACGAGGACGCCGCGGGGCCCTTTCGCGTGTCCGGAAGCGGGGCTCCTCACCCACCGGGCATTACGGGATCAAGGAGCGGCAACCGGGACACTGCCCGGGGCATGTGCCCGACCGCGTAAGAATTCTGTGAAGTTCCGTACAACCATTCGGGCGGGCGCACGGTCATCCATGCGAACACCGGCCACTTCCGTGCTTTTCCGCGGCGGGCGGCCGCCTTCACCTCCGTACCGCCCTCCAGGCGGTACGCCTACACACGAGGTCTGAATGAAGCTTCGCCGTGCCATGGCCGTCGCCGCCGCGACCGCCGTCATCAGCCCCGTCGCGCTGCTCGCGGCCCCCGCCGCCTTCGCGACGGACGGGCAGCAGGACGGCCGGACCAGCGAGACCACCCCGGCGCCCACCGCGTCGGAGAGCGAGACCACGGCTCCCGCGGAGTCGGCCGAGCCGACCGCGCCGGAGGAGACCGGGCCGGCCCCGACCGCCACCGACTCGGCGCCCGCGGAGGAGACCCCCGGCACCGAGGACCCGAGCGGCGAGCCGTCCGAGGAGCCGACCGACGAGCCGACCGAGAGCACCGAGCCCTCGCCGTCCCCGTCCGACGACGAGGGCGAGGAGGACGACGAGGGCGAGGAGGAGGACGGCTACGAGATCTGCCTCGACGAGGACGGCAACGAACTGGCCGACCTGGGCGTCTCCGTCTCCGGCCTGCCCGGCCAGGTCCGCGCCGGCTCCACTCAGGAGTTCACCCTGAGCGCCGCCAACTCCGGGAAGCAGACCCTCGAGGGGGTGGAGTGGGAGGCCTCCGTCATGAACGACGACGACCTGGAACTCCGCGAGGGCCTGTTCGAGAAGGTCGAGCTGTCCTTCTACGACCCGGAGAGCGACAGCTGGGTCTCCCTCTACGACTTCGGCGTCGTCTTCGGTGAGACCACGCTCGCCCCGGGCCAGACCATCGACATCAAGCTCCGCATGACCGTCGCCGAGGACGCCCCGCTGGGCGCCGGCTACGCGTTCGGGTTCACGGGCTACCTGAACGAGGAGGAGAACTGCGTCACCGCCGCGTACGCCTACTACGACTTCACGGTGATCGGCGCGGGCGCCACCCCGAAGCCGGGTGACGCCAAGGAGACCGAGGGCAAGAAGCCGCAGGGCGGTTACAAGCCGGTCGAGGAGAAGAAGACCCTGGAGCCGACCGGTCAGCTCGCCGAGACCGGCGCCGGTTCGATGCTGCCGGTGCTCGGCCTCGTCGGCGGCGTGACCGTCCTCGCCGGCGCCGGCGTCGTCTTCGCCGTCCGCCGTCGCGGCGGCGTCGGCACCGCCGCCTGACCCGCCCCCGGACGGTCCCCGGCCGCCGCGCCGGGGCCGTACGGGGGGGCGGTGTGCGCACGAAGAAGGACCTGCACTCGGAGGGGGGTGCAGGTCCTTCGCCGTCGCGGGCCGGGCGGCCGGAGGTCACGCCCCCTCGGTCGCCCCCGCCTCGTCGCGCCGCTTCGGCGGCATCGCGGGCATCCCGAGGAACGGCAGGTCGAGCGCGGCGAACGCCTCGGCCGGGACCGCCGGGCGGAGCGGCGCGACGGGCGCGATCCGCTCATAGGGCAGGCCCTGCTCGGGGCGTGGGTCGGCCTCGCCCTTGTTGGGCCAGAGCGATGCGGCGCGTTCGGCCTGCGCGGTGATGGTCAGCGAGGGGTTGACGCCGAGGTTGGCGGAGACCGCCGAGCCGTCGACCACGGTGATGCCGGGGTGGCCGTAGAGCCGGTGGTACGGGTCGACGACGCCCTCGTCGGCGGTGGCGCCGATGGGGCAGCCGCCGAGGAAGTGCGCGGTGAGCGGGGTGCCGATCAGCTCGCCGATGTTGGACCCGGCGAAGCCGTTGATCTCCTCGGCGATGGCGGTGGCCGCCTCCCCGGCCTCCTTGATCTGCGTCGGGTTGGGCGCACCGTGGCCCTGCCGGGCGGTGAGCAGGCCCTTGCCGATGCCCTTCGGCTTGCGGTAGGTGGTCAGGGAGTTGTCCAGGGACTGCATGACCAGGCCGATGATGGTCCTCTCCGACCAGCGGCGGTTGGAGAGCGACCGGATCACCAGCAGCGGGTGCCTGGCGCAGTTGGCGAGGAAGCCCGCGACCCGCGAGGAGTTCTCCGCGTACGGCACCTGGAGGATGGTGAGGCCGCCCATGGCGTTGGACTTCTTGCCGTAGCGGACCGGCTCGATGTGGGTGGAGTCGTTGGGGTGCACCGAGGAGGTGATGGCGACACCCTTGGTGAAGTCGGCCTTCTCGGCGCCGTGCGCCTTGCGGTAGCGGCGGTCGGTGGTCTGCGCGCCGACCAGTCCCTCGGAGTTGGTCCGGGTGAGCGTGCCGAGCTTGTCGGAGAGGCGGGGGAGCAGCCCGGTGTCCTTCATCCGGTGCAGCAGGGTCTGGGTGCCGTAGGTCCCGGCGGCGAGCACGACGCGGCGGGCGGTGAAGGTGCGGCCGCGGCCCTTGCGCTTGGCGTCGGTCGGCAGGGTGCGCACCGCGAAGCCGCCGCGGGAGTCCTCGGTGACGGCGACGACGGAGGTCATCGGGTGGATGGTGGCGCCGGCCTTCTCGGCGAGGTAGAGGTAGTTCTCGTTCAGGGTGTTCTTGGCGCCGTGACGGCAGCCCGTCATGCACTCGCCGCACTCGTTGCAGGCCCGCCGTGAGGGACCGGCCCCGCCGAAGTACGGGTCGGCGACCTCCTCGCCGGGCCTGGCGCGGCTCGTCCCCTCGGCGTCCTTGCCGTCTCCGAAGAAGACCCCGACGGGCGCCATGTGGAAGGTGTCGCCGAAGCCCATCTTCTCGGCGGCCGCCTTGAGGTGGACGTCGGAGGGCGTGGTGGTCGGGTTGAGCCGCACGCCGAGCATCCTGCTCGCCTGGTCGTAGTACGGCTTCAGCTCGTCCTGCCAGTCGGTGATGGCGCCCCACTGGGGGTCGGTGAAGAAGGGCTCGGGCGGCACGTAGAGGGTGTTGGCGTAGTTGAGGGAGCCGCCGCCTACGCCCGCGCCGGCCAGCACCATGACGTTGCCGAGCAGGTGGATGCGCTGGATGCCGAAGAGGCCGAGGGCCGGGGCCCACAGGTAGTTCCGCAGGTCCCAGGAACTGCGCGGCAGGGACGCGCGGGTGAAGCGGCGCCCGGCCTCCAGGACGCCGACGCGGTACCCCTTCTCGGTCAGCCGGAGGGCGGAGACGGCCCCGCCGAAGCCGGAGCCGACGACCAGCACGTCGTAGTCGTACCCGCCCTCGGCCGTCGGGGGCGCCGTCGCGGCGGGCTCCGGGGTGACGTCCCGGCTCTGGGCAGAGCTCTCCTGTGACATGGGCACTCCTCGGTTCGTACGGGCGCGGCCGGCCGGCACGCGGGCCCGTCCGGCCGTCCCGTGCCGGGTGGCGGGCCCTCGCGCGCGGCGGGGGTGTGCGGGGCGCCGGGCTCTTCCGGCGCCGGAGGTCAGCGCAGGCGGAACGCCTTCATGGCGCGCAGGCTGCGGGTCATGAACGCGGCGTACGTGGCGTCGTCCATGCCGAAGGACGGGGCCATCGGCAGCAGCCGCTGGTGGGCGACGGTCTGCGGCTCGGTGTACTTGAGGATGCCCTCGGAGCCGTGCCGTCGCCCGATCCCGGACTCCTTCATGCCGCCCATCGGCGCCTGCACCGAGCCGTAGGCGGAGGCGTACGCCTCGTTGACGTTGACGGTGCCGGTGCGCAGGCGGGCGGCGAGGGCCCGGCCGCGGCGGCCGTCCTTGGTCCAGACGCTGGAGTTGAGGCCGAAGGAGGTGGCGTTGGCGCGGGTGATCGCCTCCTCCTCGTCGCGGAAGCGGTAGACGGAGACGACCGGGCCGAAGGTCTCGTCCTTGCAGACCGCCATGGCCTCCTCGACGCCGTCCAGGATGGTCGGCTCGAAGAAGTACGGGCCGATGTCGGGCCGGGGCTGCCCGCCGGCCAGGACCTCGGCGCCCTTGGCGACGGCCTCCTCGACGTGGGTGCGGACCGCCTCGAACTGGCGCTCGCCGGCGAGGGAGCCCATGTCGGCGCCGTAGGCGAGGGAGTTGCCGAGCCTCATCGCCTTGGTGAGGGCGGTGAACCGCTCCAGGAAGGCGTCGGCGACCGACTCGTGGACCAGCAGCCGCTCGATGGAGATGCAGAGCTGCCCGGCGGAGGAGAAGCAGGCCCGGACGGCTCCGGCCGCGGCCTTCTCGATGTCGGCGTCCTCCAGCACCAGCATGGCGTTCTTGCCGCCCAGCTCCAGCGAGCAGCCGATCAGCCGGGCGGCGGCGCGCTGGGCGACGATCTTGCCGGTGGTGGTGGAACCGGTGAACGAGACGTAGTCGGCGTGGCGGACGACCTCGGTGCCGACGACCTGGCCCTCGCCGAGGACCACCTGGAACACCTCGGCGGGCAGCCCCGCCTCGACGAGCAGGTCCCGGCCCCACAGGGCGGTCAGCGCGGTCTCCGTGTCGGGCTTCATCACCACGGCGTTGCCCGCGACGAAGGCGGGCAGGGCGTCGCCGACCGAGAGTTCGAAGGGGTAGTTCCACGGCACGATCTGGCCGACGACGCCGCGCGGCTGGCGCAGTTCGGTGATCTTCGTCAGGACGGGGACGGCGCCGGTGTGCCGCTTGGGGCGCAGGTACGAGGGGGCCTTGCGGCCGTAGTGGCGGGCGGCCAGCGCGACGGCCTGCACCTCCTCGTGGGCGTGCAGCCGGGCCTTGCCGGTCTCCACCTGGATGAGGTCGAGCACCTCGGCCTGGCGGGCGAGCACCAGGTCGTGGAAGCGCAGCAGCACGGCGGCGCGGCGGGCGAGGGGGGTGGCGGCCCATGCCTCCTGGGCGGCGCGGGCGCGCGCGAAGGCGTCCGCGACCTCCTCGGGCGTCGACTCCGGCAGGTCGGCCAGCTTCTCGCCGGTGAACGGCGCGTGGTTGGCGGTCCGGCCGGAGCCCACCACGTCGCGGGTGAGCTGCGCGACCACCTGGGGAGTCACCACGTCGGCCGCGGTGCGGGTCCCCTCGGGGGCCGGGGCGAGAGGGTTGGTGCCGGTGCGCGCACCGGTGGCCTGCGTCTCCGTCATGAGCGTGAGCGTACGGCCACCCGACGCTTTTTGGTACCCGCCGGTAAGTACGTTTCACCCCGCCCTCACATCGCGCCAGCGGTCACTGGCACATATGCGCTGATCAGCGGCTCGACACTGCCGAGGAGGCCGGAGAACTCGCTTACGGGTGAGGTGCGGATGCGCCGGCGCGCAGGGCTTCAAGCCGCTCCGCGGCCCCTTCTCCTGTGCCCGCCGCTCCCCGCCGTTCAGGACCACCGCGACCGGGCCGGCGAGCGCGTACCGGGCCTTCGGACCGGCGAGCGCCCCGGCTCGCGCTCGGGTCGCGGCCCGGGCGGCCGGGTGTCCGGGGCGGGGGCTCGGTGTCCGCACCGGGGCCGTGGCCGACCAGACCCGGGGGCACCCGTCACTTCGGGGTGTAGCTGCCCGACGCCTGCTCGAACAGGCGCTCCACCTGGTCGCGTTCGGCGTCGGGGCCGCGCACCTGGACGACGTGGTAGCGGTCGCCGACCAGCATCGCGAGGTTGCGGACGTACAGCTCGGTGCCGCCCGCGGACTCCCAGGTGAAGGTGCCCTCGGCCATGGCCCGGCCGCCGACGTCGATCCGCCGCAGGTTCTGCGAGGTGGTCCAGGAGGAGGCGCGGTACGGGTCCAGTTCGCGCTCGTGCTGGAGCTGGTAGTCGAGGGGGTCGTCGCCGTAGCGGCTCGTCGTGTCGCGGCCGGGGACGACCAGCAGCTCGAAGGTGCCGTTCGTGTAGACGACCTGGCCCCGGCCGTTCTTGGCCTGCCGCTGCCACCCCTTGGCCACCGCGACCCGGAAGCCCTCGGCGTCCTCGCGCAGGGCGAAGCCGTCGGCGGCCTCGGGGGCGTCCCCGTCGGCGGGCGGCTCCTCGCTCCCGCCCTCGGAAGGGCCGGACTGGCCGCCGTCGGGCGAGGTGCCCGCGCCGGGGGCCGGCGATGCGGCGGGCGGGGTCTCGCGGCTGCCGCTGGGCGCGGGCGGCGCGGCGGGGCCCTCGTCCTCGCCCTCCTTGGGCAGGAACAGCACGGCCGCCACGACGACCAGGGTCACCCCGCCGAGGATGCTCAGCAACAGGGTCCGGCCGAGCGACTTCGGCTCGCCCCGTTCCCTGGGCGCCCGCGCCTGCCGGCCCCGGGCCCTGGGCGCGCTGTACGCGCTGTCGAGGTCGGCGCCGTCGGCGAACTCCGCCCGGGCCGGGGGCGCGGGCCGTTCCTCGCGGGCGGGCGGCGTGGGCGCGGCGGCCCGGCGCCGCCTGCCCCGGCGGCGGACCAGCTCGCCCCGGCGGCGCTTCTCCGGGAGCTTGCGCGGCTCGTGCGGCGGGGCGGCGACGATGTCGCGTCCGGCGTCGGGCTCGGGCGCCGAACGGACCAGGGAGCGCAGCCAGCCGCTCAGCTCCTCGAAGTCGGGGCGCTCGGTGGGGTCCTGCCGCAGCAGCGACTCCACGACCGGCCGGAGCGGGCCGCACTCCTCGGCGAAGGCGGGCGGCTCGGCGCAGACCATCTGGACCAGTTCGGCGACGCTCTCCTCCGGGTAGGGCGCGTGGCCCTGCACGGTGCGGAAGAGCAGCGCGCCCAGCGCCCACAGGTCGGCGGCGGGCCCGACCGGCGCCGCGAGCTGCCACCGGTCGTGCACGGGCCCGGCCTGCTCGGGCGCCCACCGCTCGGTGACGGCCCCGACCACGGTCATCCGGGCCTGCCGCGCCCGCTCGGCCTCCAGCGGGGTGTCCGGGCCGCCGGCGGCCCGGGGCGCCGCCATGACCTCGTCCCAGCTCGCCGGCGCGGGCTTCTCCAGCTCCACCGCCGCCTGCTCGGGCACGTACGGGACGGCGGCGACGGGCAGGTTGCCCGGGCTCGGCAGGACGACGTGGTCGGCGTAGGGCGAGGGCTCCACGTCGCCCGGGGCGAGCGTCTCGGGGTGCAGACCCGGCGGCAGGGCGTACGGGTCGCCGGGGCGCTGTTCGGGGGCGGGGCGCGGGGTCCCGTAGGGCTCGGGGTGGTCCTGGTAGGGGAGCCGGGGCCGCTCCTCGTCGCGGTCCCGCTCGCCCCCGGCCGGGTCGCGGGGGCGCGGGGTGGCGCCGTGCCACGCCCGGCCCTCCTCGCGGGCGCCGACGCCGTACGGGTCGGCTATCCGGCCCGGCGCCCACTCCTCGGGTTCCTCGGCGGGCGGCGCGGGCTCGGGCTCCGGCCCGGGGGGCGCGCCGAGGCGGCGGCGCTGCTCCTCGTCGAGCCGGGCGGCGGCGCGCGACGCCCCGGCGCGGTAGGCGGCGATGGCCCCGGCGCGGGCGGCGCGGGCATCCGTACCCGGGGGCAGGGCGTCGCGGTCCTCGGGCTCGGGGGCGAGGGGCCGTGTCCCGGCCGGGGCGGGCAGTGCGGGCCGGGGCCCGGCGACGGGCTCCGCCCGCGGCTCGGGCCCGTCGGTGCCCTCGGGCTCCTCCTCGGGGGCCGGGACCGGGTCGTAGCCGCAGAGCGCCTCCTCGGCGGCGCCGGCGGCCAGCCCGGTGAGCATGACGCGGCCGTCGTCGCAGACCAGCACGGTCCGGGCGGTGATGTTGCGGTGCACCCAGCCGTGGGCGTGCAGCACCCGCAGGGCGGTCAGCACGTCGGCGGCGACCTCGGCGGCGCGGTACGGCGTCAGCGGCCGCTCGGCGAGCAGGGCCGCGAGGGGGCGGGCGGGCACCGCCTCACTGACGATCCACAGCGAACCGTCCTCGGCGAAGACGTCGAAGACCTGGTCGAGCCGGGGGTGGTCGGGGATGCGTGCGGCGGCCTGGGCGGCCTCCATGGCGCGGCGCACCGCGGGGTCGGCCGGCCGGCGGGTGGGTGGCGCGGGCGCCGGGCGGGGCGGCCTCGGCGTAGTCGTGCGTACCGCCCTGCCCGTCGAGGACCTCGGCGTCGACCACCTCGGGCAGCAGCACCTGGCGGACCAGGACCTCCTGGCCGCTGTAGGAGTCGAAGGCCGGGGTCTCGGACAGCTCGAAGGAGCCCGCCGGAGGAAGCGGCAGGCGGTAGCGGTCGGCGAGGACCCGTCCCGCGTACTCGTCCATTCCGTCCCCCTTCCCCGACGGCCAAATCCGTTCGCACACACGCCCGTTGTCATCCGTCCGAGTGTGCCGGCACTCACGATACGTGCCGACGGGGACCGAGATGGGGCGATGGGCGATCCAGGAGTCATCTGCCCGGGAACCGGGCTGCCTACTTCTTCGGCCGGAACGTCTCCGTGAAGGTCCGCCAGGTGCCCTCGATCAGCTCGGAGTGCCACTCGGCGTCCTTGGCGGTGTACATCAGGCCGTACCCGAGGCTCTTGTCGACGACCAGTCCCCGGTCGACCGAGCGGTACTTCACGCCTCCGTCGACGTAGGTGAACTCCCAGTCGGCGGTGTTCCAGCCCCGGTAGTCGACGGCCTCGATGTGGATGCGCTCGTACTGCGCCCGGCGCATGTACTTCTCCTGCGCCTTCCAGTCGGCGACCGGGTCGTCCTTCGGCGTGCCCGTCCAGCCGACCAGCAGCTTCTGCCCGTCCGGGCCCGTGAAGCGGGCCCCGGCGGCACCGGTGGTGGTGTACTTCCAGCCCTCGGGCAGGCCGATCCGGAACCCCTGGGAGTGGCGGTAGGCGGTGTGCTCAAGGGTGTCGTCGCCCGGCTCGCCGGGGTCGTGGCCGCTGCCCTCGCCGGCGTCGTCGCCCTTGCCGCCGCCGTCGTCGCCCTGGTCCTCACCGTCCTCGCCGGAGTCCTCGCCGCCCTTGCCGCCTTCGGAGACCTCGCCGCCCTTCCCGCCGTCCTGCACGGGCCCCTTGCCGCCGCCGGCCCGGTCACCGCCCTCGCCGCCGCCGGCTCCCGCCGAGGCGTTCTTGTCGCCGCCGGCCGCGTCGCTCCCGCCGGAGTCGCCGCTCCGGGTGAGGACGAAGCCGAGCACGGTGGCGACCAGCAGCACGGCGACGCCGAGCGCCACCAGCAGCGCGCGCCGCGACACCACGTCGGTGAGCGAGGCCCGCGCGACCGGCGGCCGTCCGCCCGTGGCGGTGGCCCTGGTGGGCGCGGCGGCGGGCGACACGGCGGCCGGCGGGACGGCGGGCGCGTCGTCGGACGCCTGCATCTTCGGCCACAGCGCCGGGGATTTGGCGGCGGTGGCGGCGGCTGCCGCCTTCGGGGCCCCGGCCGCCCTCGGTGTCCTCTCCAGCTTCGGCCGGCTCTCGCGGGCGCCACCGTCGGCGGGCTTCGGCAGCGGCACGACCTTGGTGGCGTCGGCCGCCCGGCCCGCGCCCGCCTCCTCGGTGGCGATCACCTCGCGCAGCAGGGCGCGCGCCCCGGCCTCGTCGAGGCGCTGCGCGGGGTCCTTGGCGAGCAGCCCGTAGATGACCTCGCTGAGCGGCCCGGCGTTCTTCGGCGGGTCGAGCGGCTCCGTCATCACGGCGGTGAGCGTCGCGATGGCCGAGCCCTTGTCGTAGGGCGGAATGCCCTCGACCGACGCGTACAGCAGCCCGCCCAGCGACCAGAGGTCGGCGGCCGGGCCCGGCTTGTGGCCGCGGGCGCGCTCCGGGGAGATGTACGAGGGGGCGCCGACCAGCATGCCCGTGGAGGTGATCGAGGGGTCGCCCTCGACCTGGGCGATACCAAAGTCGGTGAGGACGACCCGGCCGTCGTCGCCCTCGATGAGCACGTTGGACGGCTTCACGTCCCGGTGCAGGATGCCCTCACGGTGCGCGGCCCGGAGCACCCCGAGGATGGCGAGGCCGACCTCGGCGGCGCGCCTGGGGCTGAGGGTGCCGTCCTCGCGGATCACCTCGGCGAGGGACTTGCCCTCGATCAGCTCCATCACGATCCACGGCCGGTCGTCCTCGTCCACCACGTCGTAGACGGTGACCGCGCCGTTGCTTGCGGATCCGGGCGATGGCCTTCGCCTCGCGCAGGGTCCTGGTGATGAGGCGGCGCTTCTCCTCCTCGTCGATGGAGGAGGGGAACCGGAGTTCCTTGACCGCGACCGTGCGGCCCAGCGTCTCGTCCTCGGCGCGCCAGACCGTACCCATGCCACCCCGGCCCAGCACACCACCCAGCCGGTACCGCCGGCGAGCAGCCGGGCCGCCGTCCCTGGCCCCGTCCCTCCGTCCCGACGGGCCTGTCGGCGACCTGCTTCCGCGTCCGTCATGCGTCCCCTCTGCACCCGCCCCGACAGAGCCCTTCATTGTCCCTCACCCGGGGAGCTGGGTACGCCTGGGGATGGGGGCCCCGGCCGCCACTCCCCCGCAGGACCACGCCGAGTTCGGCCCCGACGCCCGCGATATGACGACACATCATCGCGTTCCGGGCGCCCGGGCCCGCGCGAGCCCCCGGACCGGGTCGGCCGCAGGCCCGGCGGGGGCCTCTCCGCGGCGGGGCCCGTCCTGCCCGCGCCACTCCCCGACCAGGCCACACCCCGGCCCGGCGGGCGCTCGACGCCCGTCAGGGACGGGCCGTGCGGGGTGTCTCCGAAGTCCTGTGCGGTGCCCGCGGTGTCCGGTGCGTGCGCTCGGAACGCCGGGCGGAAGCTCTCGTACCGGGCGTACTCGGGCTGTCACCCGGTGGGGCGAGCGTGCGTGCCGGGCGCCCGTGGGCGCCGTGCGGGACTTCGCGGACGTCGCCTAGCCCTGGACGATGTCCGGCGCCCCCAGCCGGGCCGCGTCCGCCGTCAGGTCGTCCGGCTGGCGCTGGGACTCGCGTTCGGCCTCGACCCGCATCTCGTAGTGGGCGACCTCGTTGTCGATGCGCTCCTGGTCCCAGCCGAGGACCGGCGCGACCAGTTCAGCGCACTCGCGGGCGCTGCGCGTTCCCCGGTCGAAGGTCTCGATGGAGAGGCGGGTGCGGCGCGTGAGGATGTCGTCGAGGTGGTGGGCGCTCTCGTGGGTGGCGGCGTAGACGATCTCGGCGCGGAGGTAGTCGTCGGCGTAGCGCAGCGGCTCGCCCAGCGACGGGTCCTCCGCGATGAGGCGGAGCACCTCCTCGG
>NZ_BLLN01000002.1:300000-462500 GCF_011170125.1 Streptomyces diastaticus subsp. diastaticus
GCCTCTACCACCACTTCGGCAACCTCGACGGGCTCGTCCACGCCCTCGTGCAGCGGTGGCTGGAGCGTCTGCTCGCCCCGCTGGCCACCGCCCTGCTGGAGGCGGACTCCGCGCGGGACGGCGTCCGCGCCGCCGTCCGCGCCTACCTCGGCTTCGTCCGGGAACACCCCGACGCCGCCCGCCTCCTGCACTCCGCCACCGCCGACCGCCACGGCATGGCCCACGCCCGCGAGCTCCGCGACGCCCAGGAGGCCCGCCTCTCCCCGCTCGCCGCCTGGCTCCAGCACCACGTCGCCACCGGCGAACTGGCCGCGCTCCCCCCCTCGCTGCTCGAATCGCTGATCCTCGGCCCGGTCGTCGCCACCGCCCGCCGGCACCTCACCCTCGGCGACACCGACCTCGACGAGGCCGCCCGCGAACTCCCGGACCGGATCTGGGCGGCGGTGCGCGGATAGGCGTCCCGGCCCCGGGCGGGCACGGCACCGCGGCCCGCATCACCATTCCCCTTGAGCACACCAAGAGTTCCCCAAGGGGAATTTTCCGCCAATTATCGCGCCACGTTCGCCACCGCACCCGCCGACCGCGTTCCGCGCACCAGGAACACCGCCCGGCCCCATCCACACCTCGACGACCGGATCGCGCCCACGACCTGGCGGAATCGAGCGACCCACGGGTCGCCACCCTGGCCCTCTTCGAACTCAAGAAGCAATCACCCACGCTCATTTGTGCGAAATCCGCGGTGAATGCAAGAAGGTGCGACCCACTCCACCAGAACTAAAGAGCGAGTAAAGGGCCACCCGGATCGCCTTTTCTCATCGGGCCCGCTCGGCAATCGCTTTACGCTGTTGGCGTTCGGTCGGCACCGGGCCGGGTCCGGAGAGGAGGCACCGTGCGAACCGCCCTCGGTCGTGTCGTCGGCGCCCTCCTCGCCGGCCTCCTCCTGGCTCTCCCGTTCACCGGAACGGCGCCCGCTCCATCCGAGAACGGCGCCCGGAGCCACGCCCCCGCCGCGCCACAGGACGCACCGGCCGGGGCGGTGTGGGCCGTGGAGCCCGCCCAGGCCACCTGCGTCCCCCCTGAACGCTCCGGCGAGATCGGCGCCCTGCGCCACTCCCGCGACCGGCACCGGACCTCGGCCGGCGCCCCCGGCGACGGGCCCTGCCGCACCGCCCTGCCGGACGCCACCGCCGCCACGCACGGGACCGCCGGCCGCGCGGCGCCCTCCGGCGCCACGCACGCGGCGAGAGCCTCCGGCCTCCACGAACCCGCCGCCCTGCAGGTCTTCCGCCGCTGAGCCGATCCCGCGGCACGCCCGGACGCCCCCGTGCGCCCGGCCGTCACCCCCGGGTCCCGGCTCGGGGCCGTGCCGGCACGCCGCCGGCGCCACCCCTCATGTCCGCACCGACGCGCCGCATCCGGCGCGCCAGGAGGAACACTGATGCAGCCGCTCATCGATCACGCCCGCTCGTACCACCGCCGCTCGGCCGAGCGCCCCGAGGAGTTCGCCCGGCTCGCCCAGGGCCAGGCCCCCCAGGTCCTCTTCATCACCTGCTCCGACTCACGGGTCGTCCCCGCCCTGATCACGGGCGCCCGCCCCGGCGAACTCTTCGAGCTGCGCACCGCGGGCAACATCGTCCCGCCGTACGCCTCCCGGCCGCCCACCGGGGAGGCCGCCACCGTCGAGTACGCCGTCGAGGTGCTCGGCGTCGCGGACATCGTCGTCTGCGGCCACTCGCACTGCGGTGCCGTCGGCGCCCTGGTCCGCGGCGACGACCTGACCGCCGTCCCCGCCGTACGCGACTGGTTCGCCCACGCCGCGCCCCGCCCCGAGGGCCCGGCCGGGGACCCGGCCGTCGGCGGCGCCGTGCAGAACCACGTCCTCACCCAGCTCCTGCGGCTCCGCTCCTACCCGTGCGTCGAACGCCGCCTGGCACACGGCACGTTGCGGATGCACGGCTGGTACTACGAAGTGCACACCGGCTCCGTCCTGGCGCACGACGCCCGCGCCGACCTCTTCCGGGCCCTGTGATGCGGGCCGCGGAGAAGGCCCCTCGCTTCCCCCACCTGAGGCAGGACTTCGCCGCCTCCCTCGTCGTCTTCCTGGTCGCCCTGCCGCTCTGCGTCGGCGTCGCCGTGGCTTCCGGTGTCCCTGCCGAACTGGGCCTGGTCACCGGCATCGTGGGCGGCGTCGTCGCCGGCCTGATGCGCGGCAGCAGCCTCCAGGTCTCCGGTCCCGCCGCCGGCCTGACCGTGCTGGTCCTCGAGGCCGTGCAGGACTTCGGCCTGGCCGTCCTCGGCGTGATCGTGCTCGCCGCCGGGCTGCTCCAACTCGCCATGGGACTGCTGAAGCTGGGCCGCTGGTTCCGGGCCGTCTCGGTCTCCGTGGTCGAGGGCATGCTCGCGGGCATCGGCCTCGTCCTGATCGCCGGGCAGCTCTACGCGGCGGCCGGGCTCGCGGCTCCGGCGGCCGGGCTGGACAAGATCCTCCAGTTGCCCGGTGCGCTGGCCGGGTCCCTCACCAGCCCCACCGCGCTCACCTCGCTCGCCCTCGGCGCGGGCACGGTCGTGGTGATGGCCGGCTGGACGCACCTGCCGCGCCGTGCCCGTGCGGTACCGGGAGCGCTGGCCGCCGTACTCCTGGCGACCGCCGTCTCGCTGGTGTTCAGCCTGCCGGTGGCCACCGTGGAGGTGCACGGACTGCTCGGCTCGATCCAGCCGCCCGACGCCGGCGCCTTCGGGCAGGTGGCGAGCCTGAGCCTGCTCGGCACCGTCCTCGCCTTCACCCTGATCGCCTCCGCCGAGAGCCTGTTCAGCGCGGCGGCCGTCGACCGGATGCACGACGGCCCGCGCACCCGGTACGACCAGGAGCTGGTCGCCCAGGGCGCGGGCAACACCGTCTGCGGGCTGCTCGGCGCCCTGCCCATGACGGCCGTCATCGTCCGCAGCTCCGCCAACGTCCAGGCGGGTGCCCGCACCAGGGCCTCCCGCGTCCTGCACGGCGTCTGGCTGCTGCTCTTCGCCGCCCTGCTGCCCGGCGCCCTCGCACTGATCCCGCTGCCCGCCCTCGCCGGCATCCTCGTCCACGCCGGGTGGAAGCTGATCCCGCTGCGCTCCTTCGCCCCGCTGTGGCGCGAGCACCGGGGCGAGGCGGTGATCCTGGCGGTCACGGCCCTCGCCATCGTCACGGTCAACATGTTCGAGGGTGTCCTGATCGGCCTGGCCCTCGCCGTCGCCAAGACCGCCTGGACCGCCTCCCACGTCAGGCTGGAGGTCATGGACAAGGGCGCGGGTCCGGTCCAGGCGTACCTCTCCGGCAACGCCACCTTCCTGCGCCTCCCCAGGATCCTCGACACCCTCGAGTCCCTTCCCCAGGACCGCCCCGTCGCGCTCGACCTCTCCGGTCTCCACCACCTCGACCACGCCTGCCGCACCGCCCTGGAGAACTGGGCGGCCAGGCACAGCGCCTCGGGGACGGACCAGGTCCGGCTGACCGCGGCGGCGGAGACGGACGCGCGGACGGGGGCGTCGCCGGACTGAGCCCCGGACCGCCGGCGGAGACCCACTCACGCCCGCGCCACCCCGACGGACCAGGCCCCCCGGCGCCCGACGGCGCGGGGGCCCGGTCATCCGAATGGCCCTGCCCTGATCGCCGTCCACCAGTGCGAGGACTAGGAAGGCAAGCAGTCCGCGTATGCCTGTGCAGCGGCGCCGCCTGAGACGGCGCTCGGAACGGAAGGCAATCATGACGACGGAATCGGAAGACCTCACGCCCGACATATCGGCCCAGTCCCCCGCGGCCGGCCCGGAGGAACCGACGACGGCCCACCACGCGCCGGACGACACCGCCGGAGGGGAACCGGGCGACGCCCGGCCGAGGCAGCATCCCGCCTCCTCGGGCACGCCGGCGGGCGAGCCCCCGGCCGGCCCCGTCGACGGCCTGGTCAGAACAGCGGTCACGACGCGCTCGGTGCCCGAGATCGTCGACCTGATCCGCCTGCTGGAGCAGTCGCCGAGCGGAGCGGAGGCCGCGGAGGAGATCCTGCGCACCGCCGCCGTGGAGCGCCCCGTGGACGACGTCTCCGACCTGGTCGCCCTGCTCTCCCGGCCACCGCAGCCGGTCGAGCGCGCCGACGAGGCGATCCATCTGGCGGCCGCGCAACGCCCGATCGGCGACGTCAGCCACCTCGTGGCCCTCCTGCACCGGCCGCCCCACGACTCCCACGCCGGAGAGGAGGCGGTGCACGCGGCCGCCACCGGGCTGACCGTCGAAGAACTGGCCGAGCTCATCGACCGGCTGGAGACCGAACACCCGGCGCCGGCCGAGGACGCGTCCCCGCACGCCCGCTCCCTGCCGACGGACTCCCCCGCCGAGGAGCCGACCGACGCCCGCTCCCCCGGCGACGGCTCCGTCCGCGACGCCCGCACGGACGACACCGGCACGACGACGGCACCGGCGACACCGACCATGGACGGCCCGACGGCACGCCCCGCGACCGGTCGGCGCCACCAGTCCTACCGCCCCCGGCAGGCACCGCACGCCACCTCACGCGAACGGCGAACCGCACCCGCGCCGGCCCTCCCTCACTGGCTGCGCTGGACGACCGTCGCCGCGCTGCTCCTCTGCGCGGCGACCCACTTCCCGCTCCAGCGGGCCGGCCTGCCGGCGGGCGCGTACGGGCTGGCGGCGGGCATCGCGGCCCTGTGCCTCCTGCTGGCGGCCGGCATGTTCCTCCGCCGGCTCCTGCCGGTCCTGATCGCCGGCATCACCCTCATGGGCTCCCTGACCGCGGCACATCTGCTCACCCCGGCGACCGGCCCCCAGGCCCTCACCTCCGCCCTGGCGCCCGGCGGCACACCGGCCGTGCTGCCCGCGGCGGTGGCAGGGGTGCTCTCCCTGCTGGCGCTCACGCTCCTGCTCACCCGCAACCGCTCCCGCGACGACCTGCGGACCGAACAGGCCCCCGGCACCCGGGGCCTACGCCCCCTCCCCGACCGGCGGTGACCCCCGCGAACGCCCCACGCACCCGAAAGGCCCAGGTCAGAGCAGATCTGACCTGGGCCTTTCACCTGAGCCCCCTGTCGGATTCGAACCGACGACCTACGCATTACAAGTGCGTTGCTCTGGCCAACTGAGCTAAGGAGGCGTGCCCGTGCAGTGTACCCATCGGCGGGGTCGCGGGCCGCTGGGTTCTGCGGGGGGCGAGGGGGCGTAGGCGGGATCGTTACCGGGGCGGGCGTGATCGTCGGGGGACGGGTACTGACAGGAGCGGCACCGGCGGGGTAGCTTCCAGGGGTCCGCTCCGGTGGACTGGACCAATCGTCGTCGCGGGCCCGGCCCGGGGCGGCGGCCCCGTCGCGGGATCCCCCGTGGCGGTTCACCTTCTTTACTCGGATCGTCCGGCACGTTCCTGCCGGTGAAGGGGGCCTGTCACCATGGCCACGGTTACGTTCGACAAGGCGACGCGCATCTACCCGGGCTCGGAGAAGCCCGCGGTGGACCAGCTGGAGATCGAGATCGCCGACGGGGAGTTCCTCGTCCTGGTCGGTCCCTCCGGCTGCGGGAAGTCCACCTCGCTGCGGATGCTCGCGGGGCTGGAGGACGTCAACGGCGGTGCCATCCGCATCGGCGACCGCGACGTCACCCACCTGCCGCCCAAGGACCGGGACATCGCCATGGTGTTCCAGAACTACGCGCTCTACCCGCACATGACGGTCGCCGACAACATGGGCTTCGCCCTGAAGATCGCCGGCGTCAACAAGAGCGAGATCCGCGCCAAGGTCGAGGAGGCCGCGAAGATCCTCGACCTCACGCCGTACCTGGACCGCAAGCCGAAGGCGCTCTCCGGCGGTCAGCGGCAGCGGGTGGCGATGGGCCGCGCCATCGTGCGGGAGCCGCAGGTCTTCCTCATGGACGAGCCGCTCTCCAACCTCGACGCGAAGCTCCGCGTCTCCACCCGTACCCAGATCGCCTCGCTCCAGCGGCGCCTGGGCATCACCACGGTCTACGTCACCCACGACCAGATCGAGGCCATGACGATGGGCGACCGGGTGGCCGTCCTCAAGGACGGGCTGCTCCAGCAGGTCGACTCGCCGCGCAACATGTACGACAAGCCGGCCAACCTCTTCGTCGCCGGCTTCATCGGTTCGCCCGCGATGAACCTCATCGAGGTGCCGATCACCGACGGCGGCGTGAAGTTCGGCAACTCCGTGGTGCCGGTCGGCCGGGACGCGCTGAAGGCCGCCGCCGACCGCGGCGACACCACCGTCACCGTGGGCGTGCGCCCCGAGCACTTCGACGTGGCCGAGCAGAACGGCGCGGCCGCCGCCGCGCTCACCAAGGAGAGCTCGGACGCCCCGGCCGGCCTCGCCGTGACCGTCAACGTGGTCGAGGAGACCGGCGCCGACGCGTACGTCTTCGGCACCGTGGACCTGGACGGCGGGTCGAAGGACCTGGTCATCCGCGTCAGCAGCCGGGCCGTCCCGGAGAAGGGCTCCACCGTGCACGTCGTCCCGCGCCCGGGCGAGCTGCACCTCTTCGCCACCTCCACCGGCGAGCGCCTCAGCGACTGACCCGAGGCCACCCGCGCCTGAGGCAGGGCCGGTTCCCCCGCATGGCGGGTGGGACCGGCCCTGTCGCCGTTCCCCCACCCGGACGCCTCGCAAACCCCGACAACCGAACCAACCCCCCATGAACCCCCGCACACCCCACGCTTTCCCCATCCTCCGTCAACTTCACACCCGGGAAAACCCGAGCGCCACAACCCGTTAGAGTGACCAAATGTCGCCAAATCATCACTTGCCGCTACTCTCAGGCGCGTGAACCACACCGCTCGCCGCATCGGCCGCTCCCTCGCGCTCGTCCTCCCCGTCGTCCTGGTGCTGTCCGGGACGTTCGCGGTCACCCACGTCAACTGGTCGGGCAATCCGGCCGACTCCGTCCTCACCGCCTCGTCCGAGGACGCCTCCGTCCCCGCCAAGCCCCGCGCCGCGCACGACGTGCTGCGCGACAAGCTGCTCCTGGAGCTCCAGGAGAAGGACCCGGGCGAGGCCCTGACCTCCCTCCAGCGCGCCGTCGACCGCAAGCCCTCGCTCGCCCGGCACTGCGTCTCGCTCGCCCGCGCCCTCGGCAAGGCGGCCGTGAAGACCTACGGCGCCACCCGCGCCCAGTCCTTCGCCCGGCCCGTCTGCGACACCTCCTTCGCCTCCGGCGTCGCCCAGTTCGGGTGACCGCGCCGTCCCCCGCCCCGGCGGCACCCGCTGCGTAGAGTGCCGCCATGACCACCCCCGCCCCGCCCCCGCAGCCGGCTGCCGCCGTCCCGGACCTCCCGCCGGAACGGCCCACGCAGGCGGTCGTCCTCGCCGGCGGGCAGGGCACCCGGCTGCGCCCGTACACCGACGACCGCCCCAAACCGATGGTGGAGATCCCGGGCACGGGCACGCCGATCATCGGGCACCAGCTGGCCTGGCTCGCCGCGGAGGGCGTCACCGACGCCGTGATCTCCTGCGGGCACCTGGCCGGCGTGCTCCAGGAGTGGCTGGACGCCGCCGAGCTGCCACTGCGCACCGTCACCGTCGTCGAGCCGGAACCGCTCGGCCGGGGCGGCGGCCTCAAGTACGCCGCCGCGCACCTCCCGGACCCCGGCGCGCCCTGGTACGCCACCAACGGCGACATCTGGACCCGTTTCCCGCTCGGCGAGATGGCCGCCTTCCACACCGAGCGGGACGCCCTCGCGACCCTCGCGCTGGCCCGGCCGCGCATCCCCTGGGGCGCCGTGGAGACCGACGCCTTCGGACACGTCACGGACTTCGTCGAGGCGCCCCCGTCGCCCTTCCACATCAACGCGGGCATCTACGTCTTCGCCGCCGCCTTCACCGCGCTGCTGCCCGACCGCGGCGACCACGAGCGGGCCACCTTCCCGCGCCTGGCCCGCGAGCGCCGCCTGGCCGGCTACCCGCTCCCGCAGGGCGCCTACTGGCGGGCCATCGACACCGCCAAGGACCTCACCGAGGCCGCCGCCGAACTGGCCGCGCGCCCCGGCCGCTGAGGCCGCGCCGCCCGCCGGGGCCTCCTGGACCGCCGGCAGCACACCTCGCCGCCCGGCGCGACGACGCACACCACACGCCCGGCGGGAACGCCTCGCGCGGTCCGGGCGTTGCCTGGGAACCGACCCAGCTCACAAGGAGAGAAAGCGTGTCCGCCAGTCCGACGGACCCTCCGGGACACAGTCCCCGACCATCCCGCCCCCATGACCATGATCAAGGCACTCGGCGGGGTGGTGTTCGATGAGTGCCGCTCTGGGCCTGCTGGCCGTCGTCCTGCTCACCGCCGGGACCGGCTACTTCGTCGCCCAGGAATTCGCCTACGTCTCCGCCGACCGCCTCAAGCTGGCCCGTGAGGCCGAGCAGGGTGACCAGCGCGCCCAGCGCGCCCTGAAGGTGCTGGAACGCCTGTCGTTCATGCTCTCCGGCGCTCAGCTCGGCATCACCGTCACCGGTCTGGTCGTCGGCTTCCTCGCCGAGCCGTCCGTCTCGGCGCTGCTGCGGCCCGCGCTGGAGGCCGCCGGCGTGCCCGGCGCCGCCGTCACCGGCATCTCCGTGGTGCTGGCCTTCGTCCTCGCCACCGTCGTCCAGATGGTGCTGGGCGAGCTGGCGCCGAAGAACCTCGCCCTGGCCGTGCCCGAGCGGCTCGCCAAGTCGCTGGCCTCCTCCACGCTGCTGTACCTGAAGATCGTCGGGCCGGTGGTGCGCGTCTTCGACGGCGCCGCCAACGGCCTGCTGCGCCGGATCGGCATCGAGCCGGTCGAGGAGCTGCACCACGGCGCGACCCTGGAGGAACTCGGCCACCTCATCGGCGAGTCCCACGAGCGGGGTGAGCTGCCGAAGGACACCGCGCTCCTCCTCGACCACGCCCTGGAGTTCTCCGAGCGCCCCCTGAAGGAGGTGCTGGTGCCGCGCGCCGACACCGTCTTCGTGCGCCACGACGCGCCCGCCACCGAGGCGGTCGACCTGATCGCCCGGTACGGCCACTCCACCTACCCGGTTCTCGGTGACCACCCCGACGACGTCACGGGCGTCGTCGGGGTGCGCGAGCTGACCCACCACTCGGAGGAGTCGCTGGCCGCGACCACCGCCGGGGGCGTGGCCCGCGAGCCGCTGCTGCTGCCCGAGACGCTGCCGCTGCCCGACGCCGTCGAGCAGATGCGCGAGGCCGACGACGAGTTCGCCGTCGTCCTCGACGAGCACGGCGGCGTCGCCGGCATCGTCACCTACGAGGACATCGCCGAGGAACTGGTCGGCGACATCGCCGACGAGTCCGACCGCGTCACCGACCTGGCGGCGCCGGACGGCGCCGGCTGGCTGGTCGACGCCGGGCGCCGGGTGGACGAGGTGGCCGAGGCCACCGGCGTCCACCTGCCCGAGGACGAGGCGTACGAGACCGTCGCCGGGCTCATCGTCGACCGGCTCGGCCGCTTCCCGGCCGTGGGCGACCGGCTCTCCGTCGGTCTCGACGGCGGGCTGGAGGCGGTCCTGGTGGTCCGCACCCTGGACCGGCACGTCCCGGACCTGGTGCGGCTGGAGACCGCCCCGGCGGCCACTCCCGCCGAGGCCCGTGAGGAGGGGACGGCATGAGCTTCCCGATGGCCCTGTTCGTCACCGTCCTCCTGCTGATCGGCAGCGGCTTCTTCGTCGCCGCCGAGTTCGCCCTGGTCGCCGCGCGCCGCCACCGGATGGAGAAGGCCGCCGCCGAGGGGCGGCGCGGCGCGGGCGCCGCCCTCGCCGGGATGCGCGAGCTGTCGCTGATGCTGGCCGGTGCCCAGCTGGGCATCACCATCTGCACGCTGGGCCTCGGCTCGGTGTCGAAACCCGCGATCTCGCACGCCCTCGACCCGGTGCTGAAGGGGCTGGGGCTGCCCGCCTCGCTCAGCTACGGCATCGCCTTCGCCATCGCCATGATGGTGGTGGTCTTCCTGCACATGGTCGTCGGCGAGATGGCGCCCAAGTCGTGGGCCATCGCCCACCCGGAGCGCTCGGCGATGCTGCTGGCACCGCCGTTCCGCGCGCTGGTGAAGCTGGTCCGCCCGCTGATCTGGGTGCTCAACCGCGTGAGCAACGCCCTGGTGCGGCTGTGCCGCGTCACCCCGCGTGAGGAGATCACCGAGGTCCACAACCGCGAGCAGCTCACCCAGCTGGTCGCCGAGTCCCGGCGGCTCGGGCTGATCAGCGAGGACGACAGCGAGCTGATCACCAGCTCGCTGACCGAACCGCTCTCCCCGGTGGGCGACCTGCAGATCCCGGCGGCCGCGATCGTCTCGGTGCCCGCCGACGCGGACGCCCCGACGGTGCTGGCGACCGCGGCCGCCCACGACCGCAGCCGCCTGCTGGTCCGGGACGGCGCCCGGTTCATCGGCTCGGTCCACGCCCGGGACGCGCTGATCGCCCGCTCCCGGGGCCGCGAGGTGACCGCCCGCAGGCTGGCCCGCCCGGTGCCGGCGCTCTCCGCCGAGGACACGGTGGGCCAGGCGATCGAGGTGCTGCGGCAGCGCCGCGCCTCGCTGGCCGTCGTCCACGACCCGGCCGACCCGGCGCGCACCGTCACCGGCCTGGTCTCCCTGGACGACCTGCTGGCCCGCCTGCTGCACCCGCAGGAGGCGGCCTGACGCACCGTCCGGCCCCGACGGGGCCGGGCACCGCACGGCGAAGGCCCCGGACACATACGTGTCCGGGGCCTTCGCCCGTTCCGCGCGCCGGGCGGAAGCCGGCGGCCGGGTCAGCCGAAGAGGCCGCCGACCAGCTTCTGGCCGCCTCCGCCGGAGCCGCCGTCGGCCGGGTCGTCGCCCGGCTCCTCGGCGCCGCCGCCGTCGCCAGGGGCCTGCCCGCCCGGCTCGCCCGAGCCGCCGGAGTCGTCGCCCGGGCCCGCGCTGGTCTGCGGCGGGGGCTGCGGGGCGTTCTGCCGGGGCGGGGCCTGTCCGGGGCCCTGGGTCTCGGCGGGCGCGGTGGTGCCGGCGCCCGCGGTCTCCCGCTGCTCGGTGCCGTCGGGGCCGCTGGTGGTCTCCGAGGGGCCGGCCGTGGTGCCGCCCGACGGGGTCTGCTCCGGGTCGGCGGAGGCGTCGGGGCTGCCGGAGACCTGGCCGGACTCGCTCGGCAGCGGCATGCCGGGCACGTTGTTGCGCGGCGCCTCGCCGGGGCCGGGGACGACGACCCGGTCGGCGTCGCGGACGGCGCTGCCGAGCAGGGCGCCGAAGAGCAGGGTGAGGCCGACGGCGACGGTGGCGACGACCATGCCGCGCTTGAGCACCCAGCGCCGCAACTGCCAGAGTTCGGCGCGCGGGCCGAGCTTGCGCCAGGCGTCGGCGGCGAGCTTGCCGTCGACCGACCAGACCGGGGCGCCCGCGATGATCAGCGGGCTCCAGGCGGCCAGGTAGATGACGTCGGACATGGAGTAGACGGGGTTCGCGCGCCAGCTGACGGTGATCAGCAGGGTGGCCGCGAGCACCGCGCCGGCACCGGCGGCGAGCCGCTGCCACAGGCCCAGCACGGTCAGCACGCCGACCAGGACCTGGAGGAAGGCGACCAGCAGGCCGACGCCGACCGGGTGGTGGAGGGCGAAGCCGTGCAGCGGTTCGGCGAGGGACCACGGCTGGAGCGTGTCGAGCCACCGCACCAGGGAGCCGCGCTCACCGCCGTCGAAGTAGGCCGGGTCGCAGAGCTTGCTCATCCCGGCGTAGGCGGTGGCGATGCCGAGCAGGACGCGCAGCGGCAGCAGGACGACCCCGAGGTTCATCCGCCGGTACGGGTAGTACGCGTGCCGCACCGCGGAGCGGGCCTTGGGGCGCCCGTCCTGGCCGGGGTCGCTGCCGTCGCCGCCGTCGTAGCCGTCGCCGGCACCGTCGCCGTCGTGGGCGGGGGTGCCGTGGTGCGGGGTGGGGGTGTCCTCGTCGTAGGCGCTGCCGGCCGAGCGCATCCGGGGCAGCAGCGGTCCGCCCGGGGTGTGGCCGGTGAGGGTGGGCAGCTCGCCGGTGGCCTCCTGGTCCGGGTCGAGGAGCGGGATGACCTGGGTCGCGCCGGGCGGGTCGTCGCCGTGCCGGACGCCGGAGGCGCGGACCGCCTGGAGCAGGCCGGTGGTGCCGCCGCCGTCGCCGGGCGCGGACCTGCCGGACCAGACGACGGGCGCGCGGCGGCGGGTGACGGTGCCGACGACGGGGATGCGCGCGGTGTCGTCCAGCGCGCCGCCGGAGAGCCGCGAGATGCGCGGGGACTGCGCCTTCTGCGCGGAGGGGAGCTGTACGCGGAAACTCGCGTGGTTGACGATGACCTGCGCCGGGTCGCAGTGGACTTTCACCATGCTGAGCGGCGTGGGAGTTTCGTCGAACCCTGACGAGCGTCCCCCCGTGGGCGTGCGGGGCGTTCTGGTTTCCACGCTCATCTAACCGAGTGACGCGTGGTTAGGACACTGCCTTGACGCCACCGAATCTGTCCGGGCCCCGTCAAATGATCTTGGAGCCCGGACAGGCTGGGGTCAGGCGCGCCGGCGGGCCGCCTCGTAGAGCACGATGCCCGCGGCGACACCGGCGTTGAGCGACTCGGCGCCGCCCGGCATCGGGATGCGGACCCGGATGTCGCAGGTCTCGCCGACCAGCCGGGACAGGCCCTTGCCCTCGCTGCCGACCACGATGGCGACCGGCCCGTCGAGGGCCGGCAGGTCGGTCACGTCGGCCTCGCCGTCGGCGGCGAGGCCGACCACGATGACGCCTTCCTTCTTGTACGCCTCCAGGGTCCGCGTCAGGTTGGTGGCGCGGGCCACCGGGGTACGGGCGGCGGCGCCCGCCGAGCTCTTCCAGGCACCGGCGGTCATCCCGGCGGCGCGCCGCTCGGGGACGACCACGCCGTGGCCGCCGAAGGCGGAGACGGAACGGACGACGGCGCCGAGGTTGCGCGGGTCGGTGACGCCGTCGAGGACGACGACCAGCGGGTCCTGCCCGGCGTCGTAGGCGGCCGCCGTCAGGTCCTCGGCGTGCGCGTACTCGTACGGCGGGACCTGGAGCACGAGGCCCTGGTGGTTGAGGCCGTTGGTCATGCGGTCCAGCTCGGGGCGGGGGGCCTCCATGAGGTGGATGCCGCCGCGCTCGGCGGCGAGCGCGAGGGCGTCGCGGACCCGCTCGTCGTTGTCGATGAACTGCTGGACGTAGAGGGTCGAGGCGGGGACGCCGTCGCGCAGGGCCTCGTAGACCGGGTTGCGGCCGACGACCAGCTCGGAGGTGGAGCGGCCGCCGCGGCCCTTGACGGGGCGGCGGGCGGTCTGCCGGGCCTTGGCGTTGGCCACGCGGTTCTTCACGTGCCCCTTGCGCATCTCGGCGGGCGGGGTCGGACCCTTGCCCTCCAGGCCGCGGCGTCGCTTGCCGCCGCTGCCGATCTGCGCGCCCTTCTTACCGGACATGCGGCGGTTGTTCGCGGCCATGAGGTCTACCTGTTTCCGTCGGTACTGCGTCGAAGTCTGGGTGGTGCGGTGGGCGTGCCGGGTGGGGCTGCGGCACGCCGCCACCCAGTGTGCCGCCTCGCGGGCGGGGAGGCACACCGGGTGGGGTCCGGGCCGGGGCGGCCGGGGGCTCAGCGCGGGCCGAGCGTCCAGCGCGGTCCGGTGGGGCTGTCCTCGATGACCAGGCCGGACTGCTGGAGCTGGTCGCGGATGGCGTCGGCGGTCGCCCAGTCCTTGCGGGAACGGGCGGCCTCGCGCTGGTCGAGGACGAGACGGACGAGGGTGTCGACGGCGCCGTGCAGGTCCTCGCCGCGGTCCGCCTCCCCCGCCCAGTGCGGGTCGTGCGGGTCGAGGCCGAGGACGCCGAGCATCGCGCGGACCTCGGCGAGGCGGGCGACGGCGGCTTCCTTGTCGTCGGCGGCCAGCGCCGAGTTGCCCTGGCGGACCGTGGTGTGGATGACGGCGAGGGCCTGCGGCACGCCCAGGTCCTCGTCCATCGCCTCGGCGAAGGCGGGCGGCACCTCGGCGGCCGGTGCGGGGGTCTCCCCGGCCTTCTCGGTGACGCGCTGCATGAAGCCCTCGATCCGCGCGAAGGCCGACTCGGCCTCGCGCAGCGCCTCCTCGCTGTACTCGATCATCGAGCGGTAGTGCGGGGTGCCGAGGTAGTAGCGGAGCACGATGGGGCGCCAGTGCTTGACCATCTCGGAGACGAGGACGGAGTTCCCGAGGGATTTCGACATCTTCTCGCCGGCCATGGTGACCCACGCGTTGTGCACCCAGTACGTGGCGAAGTCGTCGCCGTACGCCTTGGCCTGGGCGATCTCGTTCTCGTGGTGCGGGAAGACCAGGTCGAGGCCGCCGCCGTGGATGTCGAAGGCGGTGCCGAGGTACTTGTGGGCCATGGCCGAGCACTCCAGGTGCCAGCCGGGACGGCCGCGGCCCCAGGGCGTCTCCCAGCTCGGCTCGCCGGGCTTCGCCGCCTTCCACATGGCGAAGTCGCGCGGGTCCCGCTTGCCCGTCTCGCCCTCGCCGGAAGGCTGGCGCAGCTCGTCGAGGTCCTGGTTGGACAGCTCCAGGTACCCGGGGAAGGAGCGGACGTCGAAGTAGACGTTCCCGTCGGCCTCGTAGGCGTGGCCGCGCTCGATGAGGCCGCGCATCATCTCGATCATCTCCGGCACGTGGCCGGTGGCGCGGGGCTCGTAGGTGGGCGGGAGGCAGCCGAGCGCGTCGTAGCCGGCGTTGAAGGCGCGTTCGTTCTCGTAGCCGATCGCCCACCAGGGGCGCTCCTGCTCGGCCGACTTCTTGATGATCTTGTCGTCGATGTCCGTGACGTTGCGGACGAAGGTCACGGAGTAGCCGCGGTAGGCGAACCAGCGGCGCAGGATGTCGAAGTTGAGCCCCGAGCGGATGTGCCCGATGTGCGGCGCCGACTGCACGGTGGCACCGCAGAGGTAGATCGAGACACAGCCCGGCGTGAGGGGGGCGAAGTCACGGATCTGCCGGGCGCTGGTGTCGTACAGCCGAATAGTCACGTCTCCCAGGGTAGTAGGCCCGGGGCGGTGCCCCGCCCCCCGTGCGCCAGGCGCGGCCACTTCGTGACCGAAGGGGGCGGGACGGCCGCGGCTCAGAGGCGGCCGACGACCTTGTCCGGGGTGACGCGGACGACGACGCGGGCGGCGTCCTGGCCGGCCGCCGGGTTGAACTCGGCGTACGGCTTGCCGGTGTACTTCAGCGACAACTCGTCGATCAGCTCCTGGCCGCCCTCCTCGGTGACGGTGGCCCGGCCGCGGATCTCGGCGTAGGTGTACGGCTCGTCGAAGGGCTGGACCTGCACGGTGACGCGCGGGTCGCGGCGCAGGTTCCTGGTCTTGCGCCGGTCGACGGTGGTGGAGAACAGCACGTCGTTCCCGTCGCGCTTCACCCAGACCGGGGAGAGCTGCGGGCTGCCGTCGGGCTGGATGGTGGCGACGGTGATGAAGACCGGGGTGTCCAGCTTCTTCTTGAGGGCGTCGCTGAGCTGCGCGGTGTCACTCATCGAGGGATGCCTCCTGGTGCGGATGGGGCCTACGGGGTCCGACTCACCCCTACCCCGCCGTACGCCCCGCCTCACCGGCCGCGCGCCCGGACGGCAGCAGCCACGCCGCCGCCGCGCCGGCCAGCGGTACGGCGGCCAGCGCGCCCCACAGCACCGGCGCGGGCGCCTGGAGCAGCAGCCCGCTCGCCGCGCTCCCGCCGAGCACCGCGAGCCCCGACACCGAGGAGAGCGCCCCGGTGGCGAGCCCGAGGTGCCGGTCGTCCACCAGGTCCGGCACGAGCCCCCGGGCGGCCGGGACCAGCAGCATCTGCCCGCAGGTCAGCAGGGTGACCAGGACGGCGCCCGGGAGCAGGCCGCCCGGCCCGGCCGGGGTGGCGGGCACCAGGGCGAACCCGGCGGCGACCAGGGCGAGCCCGGTGGTCAGCGCGGTGCGCGGGGCGAGGCGGACGGCGGCGTGCCGGGTCAGCGGGATCTGTGCGGTGACGACCAGGAGCGAGGAGAGGGCGAACAGCCAGCCGAGGGCGGCCTGGGAGCCGGTGGCCCGTGCCACTTCGGCGGGGAGCGCCAGGTAGAGCTGGTTGTAGGCGATCAGCCAGGTGCTGTAGGCGAGGCAGAGGACGAGGAAGCGCGGGTTCCGGGCGAGGTGGCGTACGCCGCCGCGGGGGCGTTCGCGGTGGACGGCGGCCCGGCGCGGCATCAGCACCGCGTGCCCGGCGAACACCGCGACGAAGACGGCGACGCCCGCCGCGCAGGCGGCACGGAAGCCCCAGTCGCCGCCGGCGGCGAGCAGCAGCGAGCCCAGCAGCGGTCCGAGGAAGGCCCCGGCCTGCCCGGCGGCCGAGAAGACGGCCAGGGTGCGGGCGCGGGCGGTGCCGTCGGCCTGTTCGCGGTGGACGGCCTCGCGGGCGGTCTCGGACTCCACCGCCGGG
Organism: Streptomyces diastaticus subsp. diastaticus; assembly: GCF_011170125.1. Lineage (NCBI taxonomy): Bacteria > Bacillati > Actinomycetota > Actinomycetes > Kitasatosporales > Streptomycetaceae > Streptomyces > Streptomyces diastaticus. The sequence goes on from NZ_BLLN01000002.1 coordinate 316,439, forward strand.
GAGAACAGGGCGGCGGCGAAGCCGATCAGCAGCACGGCGGCGACGACGGTGACGGTGGTGGCGGCGAAGGCGAGCCAGGCGAAGCCCGCGATCCGCAGCACGCATCCGGCGAGCACCACGGGTCGGGGCCCGTACCGGTCGGTGAGGGCGCCGCCGACCACGAAGAGGCCCTGCTGGCTGAAGGTCCGCAGTCCGAGGACGAGTCCGACCAGCCAGCCGGCCATGCCGAGGCCGTCGCCGAGGTGGGTGGCGAGGTAGGGCAGCACGGCGTAGAAGCCGGTGTTGAAGGCGAACTGGGTCCCGGCGAGCAGCCGCAGGTACGGCGGCAGGCCGGTGACCTCGCGGAGGCTGGAGGTGGCCGGGCGGAGGCCGGTGCCGGTGGTCATGCGGCCTCGTGGGCGGTGGGGGCGGCGGTCACGGTGTCGGCGCCGGTGCGGCCGCGTACGGCGGCGGTCACCAGGACGGCCAGCGCGCCGAGCACGGCGAGCGAGGCGGCCGGAGCGAGGACCGCCCAGGGGGCGCGTTCGACGTACGGCATGTTCTCCGAGAGCATCCGGCCCCACTCGGGGGCGGGCGGCTGGGTGCCCAGGCCGAGGAAGCCGAGGGCGGCGAGGGCCAGGGCGAGCGCGGGTGTCCGGAGCAGGGCGTGCCGGGTGACGGGCGGCAGCACGGCGGGGAGCAGGTGGCGGCGGAGCAGGTGGGCGGGGCCGGCGCCGAGGGAGCAGGCGGCGGCGAGGTGGGGCGCGGCCCGCTCCTGGACGTACAGGGCCTCGGTGTGGGCGGCGAGCGGTGCCCAGGCCACGGCGGCGACGGCGGCGGCCGCGCCCCAGGGCCCGGGCCCGGCGACGGCGGCGGTGAGCAGCCCGGCGAGGACGGCGGGCAGCGCGTTGACCGTCTCGGTGAGGGCGCCCGCCCGAAGGAACCCCGCGATCAGCCCGAGCAGCAGCGCGACGGCGGCGACGGCGAACGCCAGCAGCACGGTACGGGCGGCGCCGTGGCCGAGGCGGGCCAGCACGTCACGCCCGAGCGCGTCGGTGCCGAACGGGTGCGCGGCCGAGGGCGGCAGCAGCCGGGCGGCGGCGTCGACGTGCAGCGGGTCGCGGGCCAGTCCCGCGACGAGGACGGCGCAGAACAGGACGGCGAGCACGACGGCCCCCACCGCGACGCCCGTGCGGGTGGGCAGCCGGGGCGCGACCAGCGCGGGCAGCGCCCGGTCGGTGAGGGCCGGGCCGAGCAGCACCCGGGAGAGCAGGCGTACGGCGAGGGCGGCCACCAGCCCCGTCAGCAGCAGCATCAGCACGGCGGCCTGGAGGACGGGCAGGTCCTGGGCGAGGGCGCCCGCCAGGGCGGTGGAGCCGAGCCCGGGGACGCTGAAGAGGGTCTCGACGGCGACCGCGCTGCCGGTCAGGCCGACCACGACCAGGCCGCCCTGCGGCAGCAGGCCCGGCAGGGTACGGCGCAGGGCGTGCCTGGCGATCCGGGACGGGGGCAGCCCGGCGGCGGTGGCGGCCTTGGCCCAGGGCTCGGCGAAGGCGGCCGGGAGCGCGTCGTCGAGGAGGCGGCCGAGCAGGGCCCCGGCGGGCACGCCCATGGCGAGGGCGGGCAGCACGGCCTGGGCGGGGGTGCCCCAGCCGAGCGCCGGGAACCACCCGAGGTGGACCGCGAAGACCGTGGCCAGCACGGCGGCCAGCAGGAACTCGGGGAGTGCGGCGAGGACGGCGGCGAGCACCCCGGCCCGCGTGGTGGCGGTCTCGCGGCGGGCGCCCCGGCGCAGGGTGCGGGCGCTGAGCGCGAGGGCGAGCGGCACGGCGAGCGCCAGCGAGGCGCCCATCAGCGACAGCGAGGTGGTGAGGGCGGCCGTGACGTCCGGGCCGACCGGCTGCCCGGAGACCCAGGAGGTGCCGAGGTCGCCGTGGAGCAGCCCGCCGGCCCACCGGCCGAGGACGTGTCCGGGCCCGCCGTCGAGGCCGGTCTCGGCGCGGATGGCGTCGAGCACCTCGGAGGTGGGCTGCCGGTCGCTGTAGCGGGCGTGCAGGATCGTCAGCGCCGGGTCGGTCGTGGTCAGCCACGGCAGCAGGCCGATCAGGGCGAGGACGGCGAGCAGGGTGAGGGCTCGCCCGGCGAAATGCTTCACGTCGGTCGCGGGGGCGGGCCGGTCAGCGCAGCCGGGTGTCGGCGGTGATCAGGCGGCGCTCCATCGGGTCGAGGGCGACCCCGGCGACCTTCCCGGAGTCGAAGCCCTGCACGAACCGTTCGTGGACCAGCGGCACGGCGGCGTCGGCCCCGAGGATCTTCGCCTCGGCCCTCATCTCGGCGGTGTGCCGCGCCGTCAGCCCGTCCGCCCCGGCGGCCTTCGCCACCGCCTCGTCGACGCCCTGGTCGCAGAGCTGGGAGATGTTGAAGCTGCCCTCGCAGGTGAAGTCGGAGCCGAGGTAGGAGACGGGGTCGGCGGTGTCGAGCAGGGTGTTGCGGGCCTGGATGAAGGCGTCGTACCTGCCCGCCAGCGCGTCCGCCTCCATCTGCGCGTAGTCCCGCACGTACTGCTTGACGGTGAAGCCGCGCGCCTCCAACTGCTGCTGCACGGCCGAGGCGACCTCGGGCAGCTCCGGGCGGTTGGTGTACGTGGCGAGCACGATCTGCTTCGTCTTCGCCACCTCGGCCCTGCCCGCGGGCTCGGCTCGGCCCTCGGGCGCCTCGCGCGCGTCGGCGGCCCACGGCACACCGGGCCCGAGCAGGCCCCGCGCGGTGTCGGCCCGGCCCTCGTAGACCCCGTCGACCAGCGCCTTGGAGTCGATCGCGGCCCGGGCGGCGGCGCGGATCGCCGGGTCGGCGAAGGCGCCGCGCCCGGTGTTCAGGTACAGCGTGTTGGTGCGCGCGGTCGGCACCTCGTGGATCTGCTTTTCCTCCAGCAGCGAGACCTGCGCGACGGGCACGTACTCGGCGATGTCGGCGCTGCCGGTCCGCAGCGCGTTGGCCCGCGCGGTCCCGTCGGCGACGAACTTCACGTCGACACCGGGCGCCTTCGCCTTCCCACCCCAGTACGTGTCGTTGCGTTCCAGCGTCGCGGAGACGGCGCCGTTCACCTTGGTCAGCGTGTAGGGCCCCGTGGCGTGCCCGGCCGGGTTCACCTGGGTGCCCTTGGCGCCCTTCTCGTAGGCGGCCTCGGAGAGGATGGCGAGCGAGGGGTTGGCGAGGCGCTGGGGCAGCAGCGGGTCGGCCTCGTCGGTGGTGACGCGCACGGTCCGCTCGCCCCCGGCCTCGACGGTCAGCCGCACGTCACTCAGGACGCGCGGCCTGGGTGAGGCCGCCTGGGCGGCGGTCAGCGAGCGGACGACCGCCTCGGCGTCGACGGCCCCGCCGTCCTGGAAGCGGGCGTCGCGCAGGGTGAACTCCCAGCCCTTGTCGCCGTCCCGCCGCCACTTCGTGGCGAGCGCGGGTTCGGCGGCGCCGTCCTCGTCGATCCGGGTCAGCCCCTCGATCACCGAGAGCCGGCTGAGGGTCACCGCGTCGTCCCCGTAGGGCGACATGGCCTGCGCGGGCGGGAACGCCATGACGGCCCGCAGCCGCTGGTCGCCGCTGCCGGAGCCGCTGTCGCCGGGGGAGCCGCCACAGGCGGCGACGGGGACGAGCAGCGCGGCGGCGCCGAGCGCGAGCAGGGGGCGGCGGACGCCCGTCCGGGTGGGATTCCGGCGGGCGGACGGCGTGGAGGACGGGGAGGACTCCGAGGACATGAACGCGACCTTATATGAAAACGATTGTCATATAACAGGGGGTATGGGCGGACTCGCGCCTCAGCCGGCCACGGAATCGGCCCGGTCCCGGCGCGCGGCACCGGCCAGCCCCGCCACCGGCACCTCGAAGTGCACGATGCCCTGCCCGCCTCCGGGCAGCGCCCGCTCGTCGCAGACCTCCTCGGCGGTGGCCCGCCAGAACGCCTCGGCGCCGGGCACCGCGGGGTCGGTGTGCAGATAGACCCGCTCGTACCCGCCGGCCCGCACCGCGAAGCCGCACAGCTCCCGCACCAGACGCCGGGCCAGTCCGTGGCGCCGGTGCTCGGGACGTACGTAGATCCGGCAGAGCTGGGCGGTACTGCCGGAGGGGAAGCGGTCGGCGACCCACTGGGGGTTGGGCGGCGCGGCGGGGCCCCGGTCGCGGACGGCGCCGGTCGCGACGATCTCCCCGTCGCGTTCGACGACGAGCAGCGTGCACCGCTCGGGCTCCAGGTAGGCGGCGGCCGGGTCGATGATGTCGGCGTGCCAGCGGGGCACGTAACCGGAGCGCAGATCCCGGTAGACCGTGTCGAGCATCACGGCCCGCGCTCCCGGCACATCGGCCTCGGACGCGGTCCGCAGCACGTACTCGTCCCGCCCCGCCCGCTCCCGGACACCCGCTTCCACTCCGGCCACCACGGTCATCCCGCCTGCCACCAGCCTCTCGTCAGCCACACGAACCTGCCGTACCAGCGTACGTGCAACCCATGTGCAGGAGCGGGTCAGGGGAGCGCCCCGCAGCCGACCCGGAGGGAACCATTCCGCCCTGTCGGTGCCGACTGCCACCCTGCCCCCATGGACAGCGACGACGAGCGGCTCCTGCGCGGCCGGGTCTACGGCCACGACCCCGCCGCCCCCGAGGCCTCCCCCCTCCCCGGCCACCACTACGCCGAACTCGTCGGCGGCCCGCTGGACGGCCTCCTCCTCGACATCACCGGCCACCCGCCCACCACCCGCCGGCAAGGCGCCGCCCTCCCCACCGCCCTCAGCAGGTACGGCCCCGACGGCCGCTCCCTCTACAAGCCACGCCCCACAGCCCCGTCCCGCTGGGACTGGCAGGGAGACACCCGCTGACCGCCCCGCCCCGCCAGAACCCCGGCCGGGGGCCCCTCGACCCGGCCCACCCCGGCCCGGTTGGCGAAACCGACCACCCAGCCGAACCGATCCCAGCCCGGCCGGCGCGTGAGGCCACCCCACCCCAGCCCGGGCGGGCGAGACCGGTCACCCCGCCCAGCCGGACGCAGCCCACCCCGGCCGGGCGGAGCCGGGCTCACCCGGCCCGGTACACCAAGGCGGTGGCGATCGCCGCCAGCCCTTCCCCGCGCCCTGTGAGCCCGAGCCCGTCGGTCGTCGTCCCGGACACGGAGACGGGTGCCCCCACCGCCCCGGACAGGGCTGCCACGGCCTCACCGCGCCGCTTCCCCACCTTGGGCCGCAACCCGACGACCTGTACGGCCACGTTCCCGATCCCGAACCCCTCGGCCCGCACGATCCGCGCGGCCTCGCCGAGCAGAGCGACCCCGGAGGCCCCGGCCCACTCGGGCCGCGAGGTCCCGAAGTGCGCCCCGAGGTCCCCGAGGCCGGCGGCCGAGAAGAGCGCGTCGCACGCCGCGTGCGCGGCCACGTCCCCGTCGGAGTGCCCGGCGAGCCCGAACTCCTCACCCTCCCAGAGCAGCCCGGCGCACCACAGTTCGCGCCCCCGCTCGAAGGCGTGCACGTCGGTCCCGATCCCGACCAGCGGCATCACGAACCCGGCCCCGTCCCGCGGCCCCGCCTCAGTACCCATCGTTGGCCCTCCTGCGCGCCAGAACCGCCTCGGCCAGCACCAGATCGAGCGGCCGTGTCACCTTGAACGCCTCCTCGTGCCCGGGCACGACCACGACCGGCAGCCCCAGTCGCTCGCAGAGCCCGGCGTCGTCCGTGGCGCCCTCACCCTCCACGGGTCCCTGGCGGTGCGCCCGGTCGAGGGCCTCCCGGTCGAACCCCTGGGGCGTCTGCACCGCCCGCAGCCGCGCCCGCTCGGGCGTCGCCACCACCGGTTCGCCGGGCACGGTGGCGCCCCCGGCGAGAGGGCCGACCTCCTTGACGGTGTCGCTCAGCGGCAGTCCGGGCACGACGGCCGGGGCACCGCCCCGCACCGCCTCGACCACGCCGTCCACGATCTCCACCGGCACCAGCGGCCGCGCCGCGTCGTGCACCAGTACGGCCGTCACGTCGTCGGGGAGCGCGTCGAGCCCGCGGCGTACCGACTCCTGCCGGGTCTCGCCGCCGGCGACCACCCGGATGTCGGTCTCGTCCCCGCCTCCGCGCCGCGCGGGGGCGAAGGAGGGTGCCTCGGCCGGGTGGAGGTGGTCGTCGACCATCGCCCGGACCTCGGCGACGCCGTCGGGCGGGGCCACCACCACGACCAGGGACACGGCGCGCGAGGCGGCCATGGCCCGGACGGCGTGGACGAGCATGGGGGTTCCGTGCAGCGTACGCAGGGCTTTCGGGGTGCCGGGGCCGAGCCGCACGCCGCGGCCGGCCGCCGGGATCACCACCGCCGTGCGGGGCGCCTGTGTTTCGTCAGTCATCGGTTCCGTTCAGGTTTGTACGCTCGGGCGTCCTGGGTATGGCCACCAACGTGCCGGGCGCGACGTCTGGACCGGACCCTTCCGTGACTTCCGGTCGAGCCACTTGCCGGGGGCCCGGCACCTCCAGGAGCGACACGCGGGGGCCTTTCCGACCACAGACGCGACACCACCGGACGGCGGCGGTCAGACCGTCCGCTCCACCCATCACACACGGCACGTGTCGATCAGTATCCCGGTACGCCAGAGGGGCACACCGGCAGGCGTGCCCCTCTTTTCCGCACTCTCTCCGTGTCCGGTTCGGACATGCCGAATCGCCCGGTGAAGGTGATCAACGGGCGATTCGGCAGATGGACGTGCGCGCTCACGCGACGCCGCTCCGCGAGGAGCGGGACGTCAGGAGGCGAGCACCTCGTCGAGGAGGGCCTCGGCCTTGTCCTCGTTGGTGTTCTCGGCCAGCGCCAGCTCGCTGACCAGGATCTGGCGTGCTTTCGCCAGCATGCGCTTCTCACCGGCGGACAGACCGCGCTCGCGCTCCCGGCGCCACAGGTCGCGGACGACCTCGGCGACGCGGATCACATCGCCCGACGCCAGCTTCTCCAGATTCGCCTTGTAGCGTCGGGACCAGTTGGTCGGCTCCTCGGCATACGGCGCGCGCAGCACCTCGAAGACCCGGTCCAGACCGTCCTGGCCCACTACGTCGCGCACGCCGACCAGCTCCGCGTTGTCCGCGGGCACGCGCACCGTCAGGTCGCCTTGCGCGACCTTGAGAACCAGGTAGTTCTTGTCCACACCCTTGATCTGACGAGTTTCGATTGCCTCGATCAGCGCGGCCCCGTGATGGGGATAGACCACGGTGTCGCCAACCTTGAACGTCATGTGACAGGTACCCCTTCCGTGGCTATCTAGGGTAACACGAGAATCGAGCCCCTTGAATGGCGTTTTCGCAGGTCAGGCCATATCTCGGGGCTTGACAACAACAACGCGAACGTGCTGCGAAGGGCCTGCGGAAGGAGGTATTCGCAGGTCGGGGCGGCTCTCCAGGGAAAGGGAAACGCGTACGTTACAGGTGGTTGAAGCCGGAAAGACCGGGCCCTATGTCCCGTTTTGTCCGGTACGGCGGGCCCCCGGACGGCTCCCGTGTTCGAGGGACCGCGTCACACTTCCCGGCATTGCCGGAATTGATCACACCACCCGCCCGGCACACCCGGCCGGACGGCCTCCGGACCGCCCGGGAAACGCCCCGCCGGATCACGGCACGATCACGGGGTGATCACGCGGCACAGCGCCGGCGGCAACCCGCGGCGCTCTGATCCATTTCCCACGACGGCCATGCATTCCTTACCGAAAACCCCGGGAATCCCCTCAACGGAGCCGCCCGCGCATTTCCGGATAGGCCCCGGGCCGGGACGGAGCCCGGGGCCTCCCGGGCTCCGTCCCGGCGGGCTCGTACCGCCGCCCGGGGTGTCACCGCTCCGGCAGGGGGCGGGTCGGGTGAAGCCCGGTGGCGACGGCTCGGTAACCTGATCACGCTTGACCGGGAGGGTCACGAACCGCCCGCTTGTCCCGTACCGACCTCGTTCCGTCCTCGTTCAAGGAGTTGCCCGCACCGTGAGCAGCAGCCTTCGACGCGGCGCAGTCGCCGCCGCCGCCATCGCGTTCTCGATCGCCTCGCTCGCCTCGTGCGCCGCAGGGAACAACGCCGAGACCCACCAGATCCGTCCGGACAACGCGGCGGCCACGGTCGGCGACATCATGGTCCAGAACGCCACGATCGTGACCCAGCCCGACCTCGAGTCGACCGGTCCCGCGATCGTCGCCGCCACCATCTTCAACAACGGCACCAAGGACCAGACCCTGGACTCGGTCGTGGTCGACGGGGTGGACAAGAAGGCCGAGCTGACCGCCGCGCAGGGCAACGGCCCGCTGACCATCCCGGCCGGCGGCCGCCTCATCGTCGGCGGCGAGGACAACGCCTCGGCGGTCCTGCCCAGCAGCCGCACCTCCGTCCTCGACGGCAACGCGCAGGCCGTCACCTTCACCTTCAGCCGTACCGGCGACGTGAAGCTGGACACCCTGGTCGTCCCGGCCGCCGGCTACTTCAAGAAGTGGGGCCCGAGCGACATGCCGAGCGCCCCCGCCTCGAACAGCCCCTCCCCGGAGAGCTCCGAGACCGCCGGCGAGGGCTCCGGAGCCCCGGCCGACGGCGCGCAGGGCGAGGCGGACGGCGCCGAGGCCGGTCACTGAGGACTCCTCCCTGCCGGGCGGCAGGGTGACGCGCGGAGGGCGGGACCCGGATCACCGGGTCCCGCCCTCCGCGTGTCACCGGCCCGCCTCGGGGCCGGGCCCCGTCAGGGCTCGAACTTGTAGCCGAGGCCGCGCACGGTGACCAGGTAGCGCGGGGCCCCCGGGTCCGGCTCGATCTTGGCGCGCAGCCGCTTGACGTGGACGTCGAGGGTCTTGGTGTCGCCCACGTAGTCGGCGCCCCAGACCCGGTCGATGAGCTGCATCCGGGTCAGCACGCGCCCGGCGTTGCGCAGCAGCATCTCCAGCAGGTCGAACTCCTTGAGCGGCAGGTCGACCTTGTCGCCGGAGACGGTGACCACGTGCCGGTCGACGTCCATCCGCACCGGCCCCGCCTCCAGGGCCTGCGGTACGGCCTCCTCCGGTTCGCCCCGGCGGCGGAGCACGGCGCGGATGCGGGCGACCAGCTCGCGCGAGGAGAAGGGCTTGGTGACGTAGTCGTCGGCCCCTATCTCCAGGCCGACGACCTTGTCGATCTCGCTGTCCTTGGCGGTGACCATGATCACCGGCACGTTGGAGCGGCCGCGCAACTGGCGGCAGACCTCGGTACCGGGGAGTCCGGGCAGCATCAGGTCGAGCAGGACCAGGTCGGCGCCGTTGCGCTCGAACTCGTCGAGTCCTTCGGGGCCGGTGGCCGCGATGGCGACCTCGAAGCCCTCTTTGCGCAGCATGTAGGACAGGGCGTCGCTGAAGGATTCCTCATCCTCGACGACGAGCACTCGGGTCACGGGAGGACCTCCGGGGCAGGAAGAACGGATGGTGGGGCGGAAGGCGACGCGCAGGACGGGACGGCCGCGGCCGGGCGGGGCGCCGCGCCGTGCGGCTCCCCGTGGCCGTACGCGCGGTCCGCGCCGCCGGTTGCGTCGTCGGTGTCGACGTCGTCGGTCCGGGGGCGCCGGGTGGCGCCGGAGCCCCCGGCGGCGCTGCCGGGGGTGGTGGTCGTGGTGGAGGCGGAGTCGTCCGGGCCCGTCCCGGGCCGGGGCCGCGCCTTGGGCCTCGTCCGGCGGTCGCGGGTGGCGCCGGCCTCGGGGAGGCGGAGGGTGAAGGTCGAACCCTGGCCCTCGGAGCTCCAGACGGTGACCTCGCCGCCGTGCGAGGCGGCGACGTGCTTGACGATGGCGAGGCCGAGGCCGGTGCCGCCGGTGGCGCGGGAGCGGGCGGGGTCGACGCGGTAGAAGCGTTCGAAGACCCGCTCGCGGTCCTTCTCCGATATGCCGATGCCCTGGTCGGTGACGGTGATGTCGATGTAGTCGCCGTCGGGCTCGCGGACCCGGCGGGCGGCCACGCCGACCCGGGTCCGGGGCGGGCTGTAGTTGACGGCGTTCTCGACCAGGTTGCCGAGGGCGCCGACCAGGGCGCCGCGGCTGCCCCAGACGAAGAGGTCGATGTCGCCGCCCCAGCTCATGGTGATCTGCTTGTGGGCGGCGGCCTGGCGGCTGCGGTCCATCGCCTCGGCGATCAGCTCGTCGACGTCGACGGGTTCGGCGTCCTCCATCGGGTCGTCGTTCTGCACCCTGGAGAGGTCGATCAGCTCCTGGACGAGGCTGGTCAGGCGGGTCGCCTCGATCTCCATCCGCCCGGCGAACCGCTCGACCGCCTCCGGGTCGTCGGCGGCGTCCCGCACCGCCTCGGAGAGCAGCGAGAGGGCGCCGACCGGGGTCTTCAGCTCGTGGCTGACGTTGGCGACGAAATCGCGCCGTACCGCCTCGATGCGGCGGGCCTCGGTGAGGTCCTCGACCAGCAGCAGCACCAGGCGGGAGCCGAGGGGGGCGACCCGCGCGGAGACGGCGAGGCCGTCGCCCCGGATCGCGCCCCGGCGGGGCAGGTCCAGCTCCGCCTGGCGTATCTCGCCGTCGCGCCGGGTGTCGCGGGCCATCTTCAGCATCGGCTCGACGGCCAGCTTGCCGCCCCGCACCAGCCCGAGGGCGTACGCGGCGGAGCTGGCCTTCACGACGCCGTCCCCCTCGTCGAGGACGACGGCGGAGGAGCGGAGCGCGGAGAGGACGGTGTCGACACCCGGCGGCAGCACCGGGGTGCTGTGCAGGGAACTGCGGGTGGGCCGCCGCAGCTCGCGTTCGCTCCAGCGGAACGCCAGCATCGCGACGACACCGGTGCACAGCCCGGCGAGCGCGGCCACCGCGGCCACTGCCGTGTTCACGTCCATGTGTCCAGGTTATGCGGGGGGAAGGTCCCGGTCACAGCGGTGGGAGTGCGGCCCGCACCACTCGTCGCCCAGAGTTCACCGTGGCGACGGGGCCGGTTCACCGGAGGTGCCGGATGCCGTCGCGAAGGCCCCCGATCGTGGGAGCGTGGGGCCAGGAGGCGACTCCCGGCCTTCGTGGGCCCGCGACGCCGGGCACGGCGCCTCGCACACCGAGGCACCGCGCGGCACACCGCGGGCCGGTCCACGAAGACCGGGGAGACGCCCCCGGAGCCCCCCGAACCGGGAGAGAGGGAGCCCATGCGGGACGCGTACCACGAGGAACTGGACTCGATCGGCGACAGCCTGGTCGAGATGGCTCGGCTGGTCGGGTCGGCCATCGGTCGTGCCACGACGGCGATACTGGACGCCGATCTGAATCTGGCGGAGAGCGTGATCGCCGGCGACCAGAAGATCGACGACCTCCAGCACGACCTGGAGGCCCGGGCCATCGCACTGCTGGCCCGCCAGCAGCCGGTGGCGACCGATCTGCGGATCGTCGTGACCAGCCTGAGGATGAGCGCCGACCTGGAGCGCTCCGGCGACCTGGCGAAGCACGTGGCGAAGCAGGCACGGCTGCGCTTCCCCGACTCGCCGGTCCCCCGGGACCTGCACGCGACGCTGCTGGAGATGGGGCAGCTCGCGCAGCGGCTGATGGCGAAGGCGGCCGAGGTGATCATCACCAAGGACGTCGACCTCGCGCTCCAGCTGGAGACCGACGACGACGAGATGGACCTGCTGCACCGCACGCTCTTCCAGCACCTGATGGACGACCGCTGGAAGCACGGCGTGGAGACGGCCGTCGACGTGACACTGCTCGGCCGCTACTACGAGCGGTTCGCCGACCACGCCGTCTCGGTCGCCAACCGGGTCGTCTACCTGGTGACCGGCGAGCACGCCGACGACATCCAGACGCCGGGGGTGCCGGTCGAGGGCGTGTAGCCCGACAGCCCCGACGCACGGCGAGGCCCCTCACGGGGCGCGCCGGGTGGCAGCCGGGCGGACGCGAGGGGCGGGGTGCCCATCGGCGCCCCGCCCCTCCCGTCACTTCCGCGCCCCGGCGACCCTCCTGCCCCACCGGTCCCGCGCGGTGGTGCGAGCGGGCGCACCGGCGTGCGGCCCCCTCACGCCCCACGCCCATGTGCGCCGTTGATGCGCCCACCGGTCGCGGCGTCCAATGAGAGAGCGGTACGGCTCCGCGCCGTACGCGGCGCCGTCTGTACGGCCCAAGCCGCCCGGACCTCCCGCGCGGCCCCGCCGCGCCGCACCGCACGCTGTCCGCCAGATCCGGACGCGCATCCGGCCGGCGCACCGCCATCGAGCGGGCGCCCGGGCCGGGAGCGCCGTCCGCCTGTGACCCGTGAAGGGAACGCCATGGCCCAGGCCCGCACACCCGAGACCTCCCAGGAACAGCGCGTCCGCCCCGCCACCCGCCGCGACCTGCCACGCCTCGTCCTGCTGGGCGCCTGCGGCTGCGGCTCAAGCTGCGGCTGCGGCTGCCAGTCCGGCGGTTCGTGCCAGTGCGGGGGCGGCTGCGGCTGACACCGCCACCGCGCCCACACCCGCGGGCCCGCGCCTCCGGTGACACCCGGGCGCGGGCCCGCGGACGTGCGCAGGCGTACGCTGGAATAACTGGACAAACGTCCAGGTTGTTCTCGGCCGGAGGCGCCCGCCTCCTACGTACTCGCACCATCCCGCGAACGGAACGGAGCATCACGATGACGTGGGTCCTGCTGGCGTGCGCGATCCTCGCCGAGGTCACGGCGACGATCTCCCTGCGACTCTCCGAGGGGTTCTCGAAGATCGCCCCGTCGGTCGTCGTGGTCGTCGGCTACCTCACCGCCTTCACCCTGCTGGCCCTGGTCCTCAAGCGCGGCATGGCCATCGGCATCGCCTACGGCATCTGGGCCGCCGCGGGTGTCGCCCTGGTCGCCCTGATCGGCGCGGCCTTCCTCGGGGACAGCCTGACCCCGGTCCAGTACGGCGGCCTGGCTCTCGTCGCCGTCGGCGTCGTCGCCCTGGAGGCGGGCGGTGCCCACTGACCCCGGACCCGGCGGCGCCGAGACGGACGGACGCAGGGCACGCGGCGCGGAGACCCGGCGCCACCTGCTCGACGCGACGGTCCGGGTGATCGAACGCGACGGCGTCACCGGGGTCACCCACCGCGCCGTCGCCGCCGAGGCGGGCGTCACCAAGTCGGTCGCGTCCTACCACTACCCGGCCGTCGACGACCTGCTCACCGCCGCCCTGCGCGACAGCTCCGACGCCTACGCCCGCGACCTCTCCGCCCGCCTCCCCGAGGGCTACGGCCTGGCCGACCTGGCCGCCCACCTCACCGCCTGCCAGGAGGAGAACCGCTCCCGCGCCCTCGCCGAGTACGAGCTGTACCTCCAGGCGGCCCGCCGCCCCGCCCTGCGTCCGGCGGCCGCCCGCTGGACCGACGTCCTCACCGAACTGACCGCCCCCTTCACCACCGACCCCGCCACCGTCACCACCCTCACCGCGACCCTGGACGGCCTCTTCCTCCAGTCCCTCCTGCGCGACGAACCGGTGGACGCGGGACGGGTCGAGGAGGCGATGCGCCGGGTCATCGGCACATGACCCGAGGGGCTCACCCCGGTCGGCCGGCCCTCCCCGCCCCCGTCCTCCGCCGGACCAGCTCCCGCGCCTCCTCCGGCAGCGCCTGCGCCGGCGACAGCCGTGCCAGCAGCTCCGGTTCGCGCGTCAGCGCCCGGAAGGCGAGCGCCACCGTCACCTCGTGCCCGGGCCGGTGCACGATCTCCACGGGGTCCCCGGCACGCACCTCGCCCTCCGCCACCACCCGCAGGTACGCCCCCGGCTCGGCCGCCACCGTGAACTCCCTGATCCACCCCTCCCGCGCCAGCCAGCCCTGGAAGGTCCCGCACGGCACCCGGGGCACCGCCACCTCCAGCACCACATCCGCCCCGATCCGCCAGCGCTCGCCGATCAGCGCGCCGTTGACGTCGACCCCGCGCGTCGTCAGGTTCTCCCCGAACACACCCCCCGCCAACGGCCGCCCCAACACGCCCTCCCACCGGTCGAGGTCCTCCCGCGCGTACGCGTACACCGCCTGATCGGCACCCCCGTGGTGCTTCACGTCGTACGCCCGGTCCCCCGCCAGCCCGACCCGTCCGTCGCCCTTGGGCCCCGGTGCGGTCACCGCCACCGGTCCCTCGACGGGTCGCTTGTCGATCCCCGTGGCCGCCAGGCCCTTCCACGGGTTGAGGCGGGGCACGCCGACGTTCACCGAGAGCAGTTCCATACCCGGAACGCTAGGCACACCCCGCCCCCCACGGCCACGGAATTACGCGCGCCCGCCCACCGGGCGCGCGTACTCCGGGCGTCAGCCGACCCCGACGGCCTCGTCGGCCGCCCGCGCCGATCCCTTCCACCACGAACTCACCGGCTCCCACACCTCCACATACCTCCCGGCCCCCAACTCCCGCGCCGAGAACGTCCGCCCGGAGTGCGAGGGGTCCCCCGCCACCGTCACACCACCGACCCGCCGGACCTCCCCGTCCGCCCCCACGGTCCGCACCGTGGCGTACGCCGTCTCCCCCGCCCCCAGCCGGTACGGCCCGCTCTCCCCCGCCGGCACGTGCTGAGCGGGCCCGTCCAGTTCCCCGAAGCTGACGGTGGGCAGCCGGTCCACGACACAGGTCCGACGGGCCTGGTTGGTCACGGTGATCCGGACGACGGTCCTGTCCTGGGCGTCGGCCTTGGCACCGACCTCCACGGCGAAGGCCCGGCAGGTGGCCAGCGGGGCACGGTCGGCGGTGGTGGCGGCCCCGGCCTGAGGGGCGACGGCGACGAGCGCCGCGCACGCGGACGCCAGAGCGGGCAGTGGACGGACACGCATGGTGTGACCCCCTGTCTCGAAACCCGCCCGGAGCAGGCGCCCACGGGCGTTTCTGGTCAGTCTGACCGGGCGGGAGCGCAGGAGGTTGTAGCGACTCCACGCCGGTGTCCGCCCGGGCCCCCGCTTCACCCGCCCGAGCAACGCGGCCGGCCCCGGGACGCACCGGACCTGCCACGCCCGCTCCCGGAAACCACCTCGCCCAAGCATCAGGCCCCCGCCCCCGAAGACTCCGGGGACGAGGGCCTGAGCGCTGCCGCCTACTTCTTCTTGCCCTGGTTCTTCACAGCCTCGATGGCGGCCGCGGCCGCCTCCGGGTCCAGGTAGGTGCCGCCGGGGTTGAGGGGGCGGAAGTTCTCGTCCAGTTCGTACGAGAGCGGGATGCCCGTCGGGATGTTGAGGCCCGGGATGTCGGCGTCGGAGACCTGGTCGAGGTGCTTGACCAGGGCGCGGAGGCTGTTGCCGTGGGCGGCGACGAGGACCGTGCGGTCTTCGAGGAGATCGGGGACGATCGCGTCGTACCAGTACGGGAGCATCCGCTCGACGACCTGGAGGAGGGCCTCCGTGCGGGGGCGGGCCTCCGGGGGGATGACCGCGTAGCGCGGGTCGTGGAACTGGGACCACTCGGCGTCGGGGGCCAGCGGCGGGGGCGGGGTGTCGAAGGAGCGGCGCCAGAGCATGAACTGCTCCTCGCCGAACTCCTCGAGGGTCTGTGCCTTGTCCTTGCCCTGGAGGGCGCCGTAGTGGCGCTCGTTCAGCCGCCAGGAGCGGTGGACGGGGATCCAGAGGCGGTCGGCGGACTCCAGGGCGAGCTGCGCCGTGCGGATGGCGCGCTTCTGGAGCGAGGTGTGTACGACGTCGGGGAGGAGCCCGGCGGCCGCCAGCAGCTCGCCGCCGCGTACAGCCTCCTTCTCGCCCTTCTCGGTGAGGTTGACGTCCACCCAGCCGGTGAACAGGTTCTTCGCGTTCCACTCGCTCTCGCCGTGGCGGAGGAGGATCAGCTTGTACGGTGCGTCGGCCATGGGCCCGAGCGTAATCCAAGCTCAGGGGGGCGGGCGCGCGCGGACCACTGGGTGAAAAGCGATGGCAGGCGGGGTGGCGCCAGACGTAATATGCGCTGACCTCTTTCACCGCTTACCGTACGCGGAGCCGCGATCATGCCCGTGCCGTCCCTGCCGTCGCCTTCCTCGCTCCTCCCCCGGGCGGTCCGCACCGCCGTGCGGCGCAGCGTCTCGGGACTGCCCCGGGAGTTCTGGTGGCTGTGGACGAGCACGCTCGTCAACCGGCTGGGCGGGTTCGTCGCCACCTTCATGGCGCTGTACCTGACGCTGGAGCGCGGGCACTCGGCCTCGTACGCGGGCCTCGTCGCGGCTCTGCACGGGCTCGGCGGGGTGGTCTCCTCGCTGGTCGCGGGGGTGCTGACGGACCGGCTCGGCCGACGGCCCACGATGCTCGTCGCGCAGGTGTCGACGGCCCTGTCGGTGGCGCTGCTCGGTTTCATGACGCACCCGGTGGCGATCGCCGCCGTCGCCTTCCTGGTCGGCGCCTCGATGAACGCGAGCCGTCCCGCGGTGCAGGCGATGATGGCCGACATCGTGCGGCCCGAGGACCGGGTGCGGGCCTTCTCGCTCAACTACTGGGCCATCAACCTCGGCTTCGCCGTGTCGGCGATGGCGGCCGGGTTCATCGCGCAGTACAGCTACCTCGCCGGGTTCCTCGGCGAGGCGGTGATGACGCTGACCTGCGCGATCCTCGTCTTCGTCAAGCTGCCGGAGTCCCGGCCCGAGCGGTCGGCGCAGGAGCAGGGCGCCGAGGACGCGGTGAGCCTGGTGACGGTCTTGCGCGACGGGCGGTTCATGGGCGTGGTCGGGCTGTCGTTCCTGGCCGCGCTTCTCTTCCAGCAGGGGGCGGTGGGGCTGCCGGTGGCGATGGGCCGCGAGGGGTTCAGTCCGGCCGACTACGGCCTGGTCATCGCGGTGAACGGCGTGCTGATCGTGGCGCTCCAGATCCCCGTCACGCGGTTCATCGAGCACCGGGACGCGGGACGGCTGCTGACGCTCTCCACGCTGCTCGCCGGGTACGGCTTCGGGCTGACCGCCTTCGCCGGGTCGGTCGGGGTCTTCGCGCTGACCGTCTGCGTCTGGACCCTCGCCGAGATCATCAACGCGCCGACCCAGACCAGCCTGGTCGTCCGCCTCTCCCCGGTCCACGGACGCGGCCGCTACCAGGGCATGTACACGCTGTCCTGGGCGGTCGCGGCGATGGTGGCGCCGCTGATGTCCGGCGTCGTCCTGGACCGGTGGGGCGCGGCCTGGCTGTGGGGCGCCTGCGCCGTCATCGGGACGGTCGCGGCCGGCGGGTACTGGCTGCTCGTCCGGGGGCTCGGCGAGGAGAGCCGGACCACGCCCGCCGCGACCGGCTCGGTCCCGCCGGCCCCCGAGCCGGCGGTGGAGCCGGCGACACCGCGGCCGGACGGGGAGCGGGAGCAGGACGCGCTGCGCAAGGCGGTGTGAGCGACGCGCCCCGCGCGCGGAGGTCCGGGCGGGCGGGGGCGGGGCGGCCGGGCGTCGGAGCAGGGCTCGGGGTGCGGGCGTCCGGTCAGGGCGCCACGATCCCCTCGCCGCCGACCGCGTCCGGCACGGTGGTCGTGCCGGTCCTGGTCAGACCGCCGTCGGGGCCGATGCGGTAGGTCTCGACGCCGCCGTTCTCGCTGGTCTGGACGTAGAGGTAGTCGCCCGCCGGGGAGACCGCCAGGTCGGTGGGGCCGGCGCCGGTGGCGGTGCGGCCGAGCGAGGTGAGGCGGCCGGAGGCGTCGACCTGGTAGGCGGTGAGGGCGTCGCTGCCGGCGTGGGAGACGTACACGGTGCCGCCGTTGCGGGCGATGCGGCCGGTGCCCATCTCGCCGGTGTCGGCGGTGTCGACGCGCCGTACGGTGTCGTCCTTCCACAGGGTGAAGGTGTCGACGGCGTTGGTGGCGTCGGCGACGACCAGGCGGCCGTCCTCGCCGGTGGTGAAGGCGAAGGGGGCGCTCGGCGCGAGGTCGTTGGTGACCGGTTCGGCGGAGAGCAGCCCGTCGTCGTCCACGTCGAAGACCTGGAGGGAGCCGTTGGCCTTGGTGGTGACGACCAGGCGGGAGCCGTCGTCGGTGAAGCCGACCTGGCCGGGGGTGCGGGTGTACTGGAGCGGCCCGCGGTCGGTGGAGAGGCCGAGTTCGCGGCGGCTGCCCGCGATCGGCTCCAGGCGGGGGCCGTCGATGGTGAAGCCCTGGACGGAGCCGCCGGTTCCGGCGTTGAGGACGTACGCGACGCCGTCGTGCACGGCGATGCTCGCGGGGAATCCGCCGCCGGACGGGGTGACCTGGCGGAGGGTCAGCTTCGCGCCGTCGACCTCGAAGACCGAGACGGTGCCGCTGCCGGAGTTGGCGGCGATGAGGATGCCCTCCCGCGGGTCGTACGCGAGGGAGCCCTGGGACGCCTGGTGGCCGTCGGCCTCGGCGCCGCGCAGGCGGCCGCCCTCGCCGCGCGTCTCGTAGCTGCCCTGTTCACGCAGGGTGCCGTCGGTGGTCCGGGTGTAGGCGACGACCTGGTTGCCCTTCTCCCCCGAGGTCTGCACGAAGACGACGTCGTGCGGCCCGGCGGTGCCCGCCTCGGTCTCCTCGCCGGGCACGGGCTGCCGCGCCACCGTGCCGACGGGCGCGGGAGCGGCCGAGGCGAGGGTGGCCGGTGTCGCGGCGCAGGCGGTCACGGCGGAGAGGGAGACGGCGGCCGCCTTGGCCGCCGCACGGGCGGGCTTGCTGGTGGGACGGAACATCGGTCGTCCTTTCCTACAGGGCCGACTGGACGGTCCCGCCGGGCGGCCGGACCTGCCCTCACCCTCGGTACGCCCCCGGTGACCCGCCACTCGATCGGCTGCCTGGACGGGCCGTCCCGCGCCCCCGCGGCCTGGGCGGACGCGGGGCGCCGCACGGGCGACCGGGTGACGGGAGGGGCGCGGACGCCGGGTCGGGCGATTGAGCCTGTCGGGTGACGCGGGCGCGCGGCCGGCGGCGGGGCGGCTTCGCGCCCCGGGTGTCCGTGGCGCGGCCGCCCGGTGGTGCGCGGCGGACCTGGCCCGCGCCGGGTGCCGGTCGTACCGCGCCGAGGCACCGCTGCCGCGGCGGAAGGCGGGCTCGGGCCGACGGGGGCGCGGGGGCTGTGGCCGGCTCCCCGGGGGCGGGCGGTGCCGGCGCGGGCCGTGCCGGTCCGCCGCCTCGCCGTGCGGTCCCCGGTCACGGCCGCGTGACGGGCCGCCCCCGGTTCAGCGCGGGCCGCGCTCGATGAGGTGCTGGAACGCCTCCAGGTTCCGGGTGGACTCGCCGCGGGAGACGCGCCACTCGTACTCCTTGCGGATGGCGGTGGCGAAGCCCAGCTCCAGCAGGGTGTTGAAGGCGCCGTCGGAGGCTTCGAGGACGGTGCCGAGGAGCCGGTCGACCTCCTCGGGGGTGACGGCGGCCAGCGGGAGCTTGCCGGCGAGGTAGACGTCGCCGAGGGAGTCGACGGCGTAGCCGACGCCGTACAGCTTGAGGTTCTTCTCCAGGAGCCAGCGGTGGACGGCCTCGTGGTTCTCGTCGGGGCGGCGGACGACGAAGGCGTTCACCGAGAGCGAGTGCCCGCCGAGGATGAACGAGACGGTCGTCCACAGTTTGCGGCTGCCGGGCAGCTTGACGACGTAGTGGCCGGGCCGCGGGCTCTCCCACTCCAGCTCGGCACTGTCGAACGCGCCCTGGAGGACCCGCCGGTGGGCGGACGCGTCCGGGGTCTCGCGGGCCTGGTGGGACGGGGTGTCAGCCATGGTGCGAGCGTACGTGACGGCGGTGCTCCTGCACGGCGGCCGTGTAGACGTCCGCCGTGCCCGAGGCGGCGGTGTCCCAGCCGAACGACTGGGCGTGCCGGGCCGCGGCCGCGCCCATCCGGTCGGCGAGTGACGGGTCGTCGGCGAAGCGGGCGAGGCGGCGGGCGTAGTCGGCCGGGTCGTGGCCGTCGACGAGGAAGCCGGTCACCTCGTCGCGTACGGCGACGGGCAGGCCGCCGACCCGGGCCGCCAGCACCGGGGTGCCGGTGGCCTGCGCCTCGATGGCGACCAGGCCGAACGACTCGCTGTACGAGGGCATCACCAGCAGCGAGGCCGCCCGGAACCAGTCGGCGAGCTGCTCCTGCCCGACCGGCGGCCGGAACCACACCACGTCGCAGATGCCGAGCCGCGCCGCCAGCTTCTGGAGCCGCTCCGGTTGGGCCATGCCGCTGCCCGAAGGGCCGCCGACCACCGGCACGACCAGCCGTGACCGCAGGTCGGGCCGCTCCTCCAGCAGCACGGCGACGGCGCGCAGCAGCACGTCCGGCGCCTTCAGCGGCTGGATGCGGCCGGCGAAGAGCGGCACGAGCGCGTCCTGCGGCAGCCCGAGCCGGTGCCGGGCGGCGGCCCGCGACTCGGGGACGGCGCGGGGGTCCGCGAGGCCGGGGCGGTCGGCGTCGACGCGGAACAGGTCGAGGTTGACGCCCGGGTGGACGACCGCGACCTTGCCCGGGTCGGCGGCGTAGTGGCGGATCAGCTCGTCGGCCTCGCCGGAGGTGTTGGCTATGAGGCGGTCGGCGGCGTCGACGACCTGGGTCTCACCGATGACGCGGGCGGCCGGTTCGGGGGTGTCGCCCTCGGCGAGCGCGGCGTTCTTGACCTTGGCCATGGTGTGCATGGCGTGCACCAGGGGGACGCCCCAGCGCTGGGCGGCCAGCCAGCCGACGTGGCCGGAGAGCCAGTAGTGGGAGTGGACCAGGTCGTAGTGGCCGGGGCGGTGACCCGCCCACGCCTGCATCACGCCGTGGGTGAAGGCGCAGAGCTGCGCGGGCAGCTCCTCCTTGGCGAGGCCCTCGTACGGGCCCGCGTCGACGTGCCGGACGAGGACGCCGGGGGCCAGTTCGACGGTGGGCGGCAGGGTGCCGGTGGTGGCGCGGGTGAAGATCTCCACCTCGACGTTGATGGCGGCGAGCCGCTTCGCCAGCTCCACGATGTAGACGTTCATGCCGCCGGCGTCGCCGGTTCCCGGCTGGTGCAGCGGGGAGGTGTGCACGCTCAGCATCGCCACCCGTCGGGGCCTGCGGCCCCCTCCGGGCAGCCGCAGCCTCGGCTGGGCGGCGCGGCGCGAGAGCCGGGACACGTACTGGGTCACCTGGCGGTCTCCTCCTGGCTGCGCCCCGCCTCGGCCGGCGGGGTCCGTCGGGGCACGCTCGTGCCCGAGGGGGGAAACAGTCGTGGGCGCCGAGGGCTTCCCGCTTTGCCCAAACGTTACGGGGGACGTCACGGGCGGGCCCGGGGCGACCGGGGACGGGCTGTTCCGGGGTGTCCTGCGGGGCCGGCCCCGCTCCGGCCGGGGCGGGCCGGCCCCGCGCGCCGCCCGGACTCCGGGGCGGCCGGGCCGGGAGCGGCCGCCGGGAGGGCGTCGACCGGCCGGCGGGCCGGGCCCCCGCGCGGCTCCGCCGCCCCCTGCGGCCATACTCGGAACCATGCCGACCCCCTCGCGCCCCGTGGGAACCGCGACCAGGGGGACCACCAACCCGAACCGTCTGCGCCGCATGGACCGGTGGATCGCGGCCGTGCACGGTGCCGCCCTGCGCAGGGCCGAGCACCCGCTGGCGGTGGATCTCGGGTACGGGCACGCCCCGTGGACCGCCGTGGAGCTGCTGGCGCGGCTGCGCACCGTGGCCCCGGCCGTCGAGGTGACCGGCGTCGAGATCGACCCCGCGAGGGTCGCCGCGGCCCGCCCGCACGCCCGCGAGGGCCTCACCTTCGTCCGGGGCGGCTTCGAGCTGCCCGTACCCGGCCGCCCCCACCTGGTCCGGGCCGCCAACGTGCTGCGCCAGTACGACGAGGACGAGGTGCGGGCCGTCTGGGAACGGCTGACCGCCCGCCTCGCACCGTCCGGCCCGGACGGCCTCGGCGGCGGGCTGCTCGTCGAGGGCACCTGCGACGAGGTCGGCCGCCGCCACGTCTGGGTGGCGCTGGGCCCCGACGGCCCCCGCACGGTGACCTTCGCGACCCGCCTCGGCTCCCTGGGCCGCCCCTCGGACCTGGCCGAACGCCTCCCGAAGGCGCTGATCCACCGGAACGTGCCGGGCGAGCCCGTGCACGCCTTCCTCCGCGACTTCGACCGCGCCTGGGCGGCGGCCGCGCCGTACGCCTCCTACGGGGCCCGCCAGCGCTGGCAGCGGGCGGTGCGCGACCTGGCCACCGACTGGCCGGTGCTGGACGGGCCCGCGCGGTGGCGGCAGGGAGAGGTCACGGTGGCGTGGGGAGCACTGGCGCCCGGGCGGTGAGACGGGTCGGCCACCCACCGCTCGGGACCCGTCCGACCGTCCCCCACAGGGGTGGAAAACCGGTGTCCGTCCCCGGAAGTGCCGAACGACCTGTGGGGCCTTTTCCCCCGAAGCCGCCGAAGGGCGGGCAAAGTGACGCGTGCGGCGGGGATGCCGCCTGAGCCGGGCCGGTGTCGGGTCTGTCGTATCGGTGCCCGGCATGGCAGCATCCCCGATGTTACTGACGGGAAATAACGTCGTGGGGGCGGAGAGTGACCAGCATGCGAAGGACGACCCTTGCCGCGGTGGCACTGGTGTGCGGCATCACCTGCGTCGGCGGACTGGCCTCGGCGGGCACGGCCCACGCCGCGCCGGAACCGGCCCCCACCACCTCGGCACCGGCCGCGCCGGGCGCTCCCGGCAGCCCCGCGGGGGAGGCCGGCGAGGACCAGGCAGCGACTCCGGCCCCCCTCGAAGAGGTGCGCAAGAAGATCGAGAAGCTGTACCACCGGGCCTCCGTCGCCACCGACGCGTACAACGCCGCCGAGGAGAAGGCGAAGCGCCAGTCCAAGAAGGTCGACCGTCTCGGCCGCGCCATCGCCGCGGGCGAGGACCGTCTCGAACTGCTCCGCCACCAGGCCGGCGCGACCGCCCGCGAGCAGTACCGCGGCGGTGGCATCCCCGAGGGCGCGCAGTTCCTCCTCACCGACGACCCCCGCCTCTTCCTGGACCACGCCAACCGCCTCCAGCGCGGCCAGCACGCCGCGAAGGGCCTGATGGCCCAGTTGCGGACCACCCAGGAGAAGCTGGAGCAGGACCGCGCCGCCGCCTCCGCCGAGTGGAAGAAGCTGGAGCAGCACCGCAAGAGCAGGGCGAAGGCCAAGAAGGAGATAAAGAAGCAGATCAAGGCGGCCGAGGAGCTGGAGTCCCGGCTGGCCGCCGAGGAGCGCGAGCGGCTGCGGAAGCTGGAGCGGGAGGCGCAGCGCAAGGCCCAGAGCGTCTGGCTGGACTCCGGCATTCTCGACGCGATCTCCGGCAAGGCCTCGGCGGCGGGCAGGAAGGCCCTGGAGTACGCGGCGGACCAGATCGGCAAGCCGTACGCCTGGGGCGCCGAGGGCCCCGACTCCTACGACTGCTCCGGCCTGACCTCCCAGGCGTGGGCGGCCGCCGGCGTCGCCATCCCCCGCACCTCGCAGGAGCAGTGGCGCCAGTTGGAGCGCGTCCCCATCCGCGAGATGCGCCCGGGCGACCTGATCATCTACCACGACGACGCCAGCCACGTCGGCATGTACGTGGGCGACGGCACCATCGTGCACGCCCCCCGGCCGGGCCGGGACATCACCCTGGCGGGCGCCGGGACGATGACGATCCTCGGGGTGGTCCGGCCGGACGCGTGAGCGCCGGGGCGCGGGTGGGCCAGGTCACCCGCGCCCTCGCGCCGGGGTGAGCTTCGTCATCAGCCCTCCCCCCGCAAACGCACCCAATTCCCTTTCCGGCCTCGGCATATGACCCTGGCCATGCACGTCGTGGCATTCCGTTGAGGGGTCGCCAACCGCTATGGTCCCCGTCGGACAGGGCGTCGCACGTCGCCCCGTCGCGCCCTCGGGGGGAGGGAAGGAAACCAAGACGATGCCCGTACCCATACCGCGGCAGAGAGTCATCCCCGCCGTGGAGAACGGTCACGACGGGGGCGCCGCACCACGGACGGACCCGCCCGCGGGCTCGCCCACCGAGGTCACCCGGGGCACCGCTCCCGGCAGCACCGACGCCACCGACACCGTCACCGGGCCCGTTGACGGGCCCGCCGGCCACCAGGGGGCCACGGACGGCACCGACGCCGGCGCCGCCTCCGGCCCGGCGGCCCCCACGGCCGCCGAGGCGGCGGAGGCACTGGCCAGGGTCGCGGCCGGCTCGGCCGGCTCCGGACCCGCGACGTCGACGGCGCTCACCCTGCTGGTGATCGAGGACGACCCGGCGGGCTCGTTCGCCATCCCGTCGCTGCTGGACTCGGCCGAGCTGACGGTCCGGGTCCGCACCGCCCGCAACCTCACCGAGGCCGAGCGGCTGCTCACCGACGACGTCCACTGCATCCTGCTGGACCTCGCCCTGCCCGCCCCCGGCGCGCGCGGCGGCGAGCCGGAGGGGGCCGGGGACGAGCTGGCGGTGCTCCGGCACGTCCTGCGCCTGGCGCCCCGCCACGCGGTCCTCGCGCTGACCGGCGCCGAGAACAGCGCGCGCGGCCCGGAGGCGGTACGCGTCGGCGCCCAGGACTTCCTGTACCGGGACGAGCTGGACGGCCGGCTCCTGAGCCGCGCCGTCCGCTACGCCGTGGAACGCAAGCGGGCCGACCAGGCCCAGCGGCAGCTCACCGAGTCCCGGCTGCGCGCCCAGGAGAACGCCCGCCTGGAGCGCGGCCTGCTGCCCACCCCGCTGCTGGAGGGCGCGCCGCTGCGCTTCGCCGCCCGCTACCGGCCGGGCCGCTCCCGCGCCCTGCTCGGCGGGGACTTCTACGACACGGTGCGCACCGCCGACGGCACGGTGCACGCGATGATCGGCGACGTCTGCGGCCACGGTCCGGACGAGGCTGCGCTCGGCGTGGAGCTGCGCATCGCCTGGCGCGCACTGACCTTCGCCGGGCTCTGCGGCGACGAGCTGCTCTCCACTCTCCAGAGGGTGCTGGAGAACGAGCGCCCGGACGACGAGATCTTCGCGACCCTGTGCACGGTCGACATCTCGCCGGACGGCCGCTCGGCCGGGCTCTGCCTCGCCGGGCACCCGTCCCCGCTCATCGCCCGCCAGGGCCACCTCGCCGAACTCCTGCCGTACGACGACAACGGTCCCGCGCTCGGCCTGCTGCCGCGGGCGCGCTGGCCCCGGCGGCAGGTGGAGCTGGGCCGCTCCTGGAGCCTGATGCTCTACACCGACGGCCTGATCGAGGGCCGCGTCGGCGCGGGCAACCAGCGTCTGGGCCAGGACGGCATGGTCTCCCTCGTCCGCGACCTGCTCGCGGAGGGGCTGCGCGGGGACGCCCTGCTGGATGCCGCCATGACCGAGGTCCGCGCCCTCAACGGCGGCGAGCTGACCGACGACGTGGCCGTCCTCCTCCTGGACCGGATGGTGCCGACCACCCGCTGAGCCACCTTGCCACCGCGACGGGACGGTGAGAGGCCGGGACCGCCCGAAGGGGTCCCGGCCTCTCACCGTCCCGTCGCGGGCCGCTCGCCGTCAGCGGCCGCCGTTGTACGGCCCGTAGGGACCGTCGCTGCTCGACCCGCGCCCCGGGCCGCGCCGGGGGCCGCCGGAGATCTCGCGGACGGCCGGCCGGACGTCCACCGTGTACACGATCACCGCGATGAGGCCGATGATCGGCAGCAGCGACATGAGCGGGAACAGCAGGCTCACGGCCAGGGCGATCCCGAGAAGGATCAGCCAGAACGGCTTGGACTGCTTGGAGGCGGCCCGGAAAGCGTCCTCCCGGCGGGTCAGCGCGTCGATGAACGCGAAGGCGGCAAAGGCGCTGAACGCCAGTTGCAGCAGCCCCAGCAGGCTGTTGAATCCCTGTATCAACACTCTCTCCACCACCAGTTTCGACATGCACGGCACCGCGGACACCACGGCGGGCGGTCGCCCGGCTCCACGCCGGACCCCTTCCCCAGTGTCCCGGACAGACGCCGGAAGCACCGTCCGGTACGCACGCGCCCGCACCGTGGCCAACGCCCTCAGCACCAGAACCCGTGCCCGATCTCGTGAGCGATACGCCACAGAGTCCGCAACGCCCGTCACCGCTCGCGGTCCGGGCCCGCCGGCGCGGAGCTCCGCACGGGTACGCCTGTCCCCGCCCGGACCCCCGCCACCCGGTGACCGCACGGGCCGTTCCGGCTCCTCGACGGCCGGATCAGCCGGGGATCAGCCGTCGGACGGCGTGCTCCTACGGGCGGCCGGCTTGCGGGCGGGAGCCTTCTTCGGCGCCACCGGCTTCTTCGGGGCGACGGGCTTCCTGGCGGCGGCCTCGGTGCCCTTCCCCGTCGAGGCCGCCCCGGAGGCGGCCGGCCCGGCCGGAGCCGGCTCGACCTTCTCGGCCACGTCCACCACGCTGTCGGCGGCCTCGTCGACCAGCTCGGCCACCTGGACGACCCCGTCGGCACTCTCGCCGCGCCAGGTCCGCACCGCCTGCTCACCGTGGTCGGCGACCTTGTCGTACGCCTCCTTGGCCTTCACGGCGTACTCGGCGGCGACGCCCACGGAGCGCAGCGCCAGCTCCTGGGCGCTCTCGCCCAGCTTCCGCAGGTCGGTGTCGAGCGAGGCGAAGACCTCGTTGACCTTGGTCTGGACGGCCTCCTGCGCCTCCTTGGCGCGGGCGGCGGCCTTGTCCTGCACGGCCTTCGGGTCGGTGTTGCGCACGGCTTCGATGCGCTCGGGGGCCTCGGCCCTGAGCTGCTCGATCAGCTCCGGCACCTTGCGCGCCTGCTGCACGGCGAGGTCGGCGGTACCGGCCGCGAAGTACAGGGGACGCGACTCACTCAGGGTCTTGCGCAGGTCGTCGGTGATGGCCATGAACGTGTTCCTCCCGGTCATGCGTCGTTCGAGGGTCTGGAGCCTGCCGCGCGCCGTGCCCGGCAGGCGTCACGAGGCTTCCGCCGCACCGGCGGGCCCCTCGCGTCCGGCGGAGGGCTCGCCGCCTTCGGCCCCGCGGGCGTCGGCGGGCCCATCGTCGACCCCGTAGCCGTTCTCCTTGCGGAACGACTCGTAGATCTGGAGCAGTACCTGCTTCTGCCGCTCGTCGAGCGTCGGGTCGGCGAGGATGACGCCGCGCGTCTCCACCTCGCCGCGGTCCCGCTCGTCGAGCATGCCCGCCCGTACGTACAACGTCTCGGCGGAGATCCGCAGCGCCTTGGCGATCTGCTGGAGGATGTCCGCGCTCGGCTTGCGCAGCCCGCGCTCGATCTGACTCAGGTACGGGTTGGACACCCCGGCGGCGTCGGCGAGCTGCCGCAGCGACAGCTGCGCGCTGCGCCGCTGCTCGCGCAGGTACTCCCCGAGACCACCGACGTTGAGCGATGCCATACGCCCCACCATGGCCCACCGCGCTAACTTCTGCAAGCGCGGCGCTTGCAAAAGTGGCGGACGCCTCGACGGCACCCCCTCCCCCGTCCCTCCCGGCCGGGAGGGACGGCAGGACGACGCGGGTCCGGTGCGGCGCGACGGAGCACCGCGGGTCGGGGTGGAGCCGGCCGTGGACGGGCGAAACACTCGTCAGCCGTGCCGCCGGGAGCGGAGCCGTGCCGCGCCCAGCGGATCTCCCTGTTGCTGAACTGCCGTGGTGGCCGAGGGGGGTTGCAGCCCGGGTCACGGCGTTGGAGGGTGGGGTATGCCCAACGCACCGACGTTCATCCTCGTCCACGGCGCCTTCGCCAACTCGTTCTCCTTCGCCCCGCTCCAGGCCGAACTGGGCCTGCTCGGGCACCGGTCGGTCGCGGTGGACCTGCCGGGCCACGGGTTCGAGGCGACCTTCCCCGCCGCCTACCAGGCCCCGCAGGACTTCACGGCGCTCGCCACCGAGCCCGGCGCCATCAAGGGCGTCACGCTCGCCGACAACGCCGCCCGGGTGATCGAGGTCCTGGAGCGGGCCGGCCGGAACGGACCCACCGTCCTGGTCGGCCACAGCCGGGGCGGCGCCACGATCACCGCCGTCGCCAACGCCCGCCCCGACCTGGTCGACCGCCTCGTCTACGTCTCCGCCTGGTGTGCGGTCGACCTGAACCTGGGCGACTACTACGCCGAACCCGAGATGGCCGAGGTCGACCCGACCGCCTTCGCCTCCTCGCTCCTCGGCAACCCGGCCGAACTCGGCCTGCTGCGCACCAACTTCCGCACGGCGGACCCGGCGGCGCTCACCGCGTTCAAGGAGGCGTTCGCCGCCGATCTGACCGACGACGAGTTCCGGACCTTCCTCAACACCTTCCAGCCCGACGAGAACCTGGACGTCGGCACCGACGCCGACCGCGTCCAGGCCGCCACCTGGGGCCGCGTACCGCACACGTACGTACGCCTGGACGCCGACGCCAGTATGCCGCCCGCCGTCCAGGACCGGATGATCCGCGAGGCCGACGCGCTCACCCCCGACAACCCCTTCGACGTGCACACGCTCGCGGGCAGCCACCTGCGCTGGCTCGTCCACCCGGGCCCGGCCGCCGCCGTGCTCGCGGGGCTCGTGGCCGACTGACCGAAGTCCGGCCGGGCGCCCGGCTCACCCGGCCGACGGCTCCCCGAACCACCGGGTGAGCGCGTCCGCCAGCTCCCCCTGGTCGTCCCCGGCCCACGCGACGTGCCCGTCGGGGCGCAACAGGGCGGCGGGGACGGCCAGTCCGTCCAGTTCCGGGCTCGTGTCGACGACGTGGTCGACCCGGTCGGACCAGCCCCGCGCGGAGAGCCGGCCGGTCTGGTCGAGGAGCAGGCCGCGTCCGGTGCGCGTCAGCTCGTAGAGGCGCCCTCGGCCCAGCCGTACGTCGCGCAGGCGGCGGCCGGTCAGGGGGTGGCCGCCGCCGAGGTCGTAGCGGACGGCGATGGCGGTGATCTTCTCGATGAGGTGGCGGTTGACCTCCTCGAACTCCATGAGTTCGGCCAGCAGCCCGCGCAGGGCGCGCGGGCCGGGGCCCGGGTTCATCAGCTCCGTCTGCGCCCGGGTGTTCTCCAGGACGGCGGCGCCCACCGGATGGCGTTCGGCGTGGTAGCTGTCGAGGAGGGTGCCGGGGGCCCAGCCGTTCACCTCGGCGGCCAGTTTCCAGCCGAGGTTGAAGGCGTCCTGGATCCCGAGGTTGAGGCCCTGCCCGCCGGTGGGCGGGTGGATGTGCGCCGCGTCGCCGGCCAGCAGCACCCGGCCGGTCCGGTACCGCTCGGCCTGCCGGGTGGCGTCCCCGAAGCGGGAGATCCAGCGCGGGTCGTGGGCGCCGAAGTCGGTGCCGCCGACCTCCCGTAGCCGCTCGCGCAGTTCGTCCAGACCGGGCGGGGTGGCGCGGTCCTCGCTGACGCCCCCGGCCGGGACGATCACCCGGTACCGGCCCTCTCCCAGCGGCATCGCCCCGTACCGCACGTGCGTCCGGCGGACCTCGGCGGTGACGGCGGCCAGTTCCTCGGGGGACGCGGTGAGGGCGACGTCGCCGAGGAGGGTGTCGACGCGGCTCGGCTCACCGGGGAAGGGGGTGCCGAGGCGCTTGCGCACCGTGCTGCGGCCGCCGTCGCAGCCGACCAGGTAGCGGCAGCGCAGCCGGGTGCCGTCGGCCAGCTCGGCCGTCACTCCGTGCTCGTCCTGGCTCAGCCCGGCGAGCGCGCGGCCGCGCCGGATCTCGGCGCCGAGCCGCGTGGCGTGCTCGGCCAGCAGCCGCTCGGTCTCGGCCTGCGGGATGGCGAGCACGTACGAGTGGGCCGTGTCCAGGTCCTCCGGCCAGGCGGGGCCGAGGCCGGCGAAGAAGCCGCCGACCCGGAACTGCCGCCCGAGGGCGAGGAAGCGGTCGAGCAGGCCGCGCTGGTCCATCACCTCCGTACTGCGCACGTGCAGGCCCTGGGCGCGCGAGTGGCCGGTGGGCTCCGGGTCCCTCTCCAGCACGACGGTGCGCACACCGTGCAGCCGCAGCTCGGCGGCGAGCATCAGCCCGGTCGGCCCGCCACCGGCCACGACGACGTCGACGGGGTCGGTGGCTTCCATGCCGTCGAGACCGTCGAGACCGTCGAGGCCGTGGCCCCGGTGGCCGTCGTCGTCACCGTCGACACGGCCGTTCTCGTCATTCATCGCTCTCCCCGCCCGTTCCGGTCATTTCCGCAGGTAGCGGCTTTGGCGGGTCATTCTGCGGGATGCGGGGGGCCTTGCCGCAAGGCCCCCCGCGGGCTGTACGTTGAGAGTGGAGAGGAGTGGGTGCGCCTCCTGACGGCGAGGAATACTCCTGCGGCGAGCGGCCGTTGACCGGGGAAGCGCCCCCGAGCGGGCGGTCCGCCGCACACCGAGGAGACCTCGCATGAGCCGCCGTCCCGACCCCCGCTTCCTCACCTTCGACATGTACGGGACGCTGACGGACTTCCCCATCGGCCAGGCCGCGGAGAAGAGGATCGAGAAGATCGCCTCACCCGCGCAGCGCGAACTCTTCCGCCGGCGGTTCGCCGCCTACCAGCTCGACGAGGCGATGGGCGACTGGCGCCCCTACGAAGAGCTGATCACACGCGCCTTCGAGCGGGCCTGCCGCGCCGCGGGGATCGCCTTCCGGCCCGAGGACCCCGCCGAGGTGTTCGCCGAGCTCCCGAAGTGGGGCCCGCACCCGGACGTGCCGAAGGCGCTCGCCCGGCTCGCCGAGCACTTCCCGCTCGTCATCCTCTCCAACGCGGCCGAGCAGCACGCGGGCCGCAACGCCGCCCTGCTCGGCGCCCCCTTCCACGCGGTGTACACCGCCGAACAGGCCCGCGCCTACAAGCCCCGGCTCGGCGCCTTCGAGTTCCTGTACGAGCGGCTGGACTGCCGGCCCGAGGAGACGCTGCACGTCTCGGCGAGCCCGCGCTACGACCTCCAGTCCGCGACCGACCTCGGGGTGCGGGAGACGGTGTACCTCAACCGGGGGTACGAGCCCTCCGCCCCGCACTGCCACGCGTACGAGGTCACCTCCCTGTCCGGGGTGGTGGAGATCCTGGGGCTCTGAGGCGGGCCCCGGGGACCGAACCGGCCGGAAGGGGCGTGACTCAGTCGAACGGGGCCACCCGGATCAGGTTGCCGTCGGAGTCGGCGGCGACGAAGGTGCGGCCGAAGACCGCGTCGTGCGGCTCCTCGACGATGGTGACGCCCTTCGCCGTCCACTCGGCGTGACAGGCGTCGACCGAGGCGGGGGCGTCCGGCAGGTTGAGGCAGACCTCGGCGGTGCGCGGCCCGGCCGGGTTCTCGGTGGCGCCGCTCCACAGGGCGAGCTGGACGCCGCCGCCGAGGCCGAAGGCGATGAAGCGCGGCGCCTCGAAGGCGGGCTCCATGGCGAACAGGTCGCCGTAGAAACGGGCGGCGGCCGGGGCGTCGGAGACATGGACGATGAACATGTTGGGTCGGGTCATGGCGGGGCTGCTCCCTCGTGGGCGGTGCCCGGACGGGCCGGGCGGGTACGAGGGAAGCGTGCCCGCCATACCTGACAGATCCTGGCGTGTTGCGCACGGCGAGCGGGTGAGATCGTGACCGGGTGACGCCCGACCGTTTCTTCGCGCTGCTGCTCGCCCTCCAGACCCGCCGCGACCCGGTCACCGCCGGGGACCTCGCGGCCGAGACCGGGGTCTCGGTGCGCACCGTGCTGCGGGACCTGCGGTGGCTCCAGGACGCGGGGTTTCCGGTACTGGTCGAGCGGGGCCGGTGGGGCGGGGTGACGCTGCTGCCCGGCGGCGCGCTGGACACCGCCCGGCTCACCCCGGACGAGCGCGACCAGTTGGCCCTGCACGGGCTCGACGACCGGCAGCGCCGCCAGTTGGGGGCGGCGGGCGAGGGGCGACGGGCGCGCGCGAAGGTCGCCGCGCGGCCGGCGGGGACGGCCACCGCTCCGCTGCCGCTGAGCGCCGTGGTCGCCACGGACAGCAGGCCGTGGTTCTGGTCCGGCCCCCAGGGGCTCGAACCGAGCGCGCTCATCGGGGACGTACGGCGCGGCGTACGGCTGCGCGTCCGGTACCGGCGGTCGGCCGAGACGGCACCGGCCTGGCAGCTGGTCGACCCGTACGGGCTGCTGGCGAAGGCGGGGCGGTGGTACCTGGTCGCCGACCGGTCGGGCACGCCCCGGCTCTACTCGCTGGAACGCCTCACCGAGTGGCGGCCCACCGGTTCGCCCCGGCGACTGCGGCCCGGGGTGTCCCTCGCCGACGCGGTGGCCCAGCTGACCACGGGGTGGGAGGAGTCGGCGGTGCTGCACGTGCACGGCGTGCTGGCCGCCCGCCACGCGGAGCGCGCCCGGCGTGTCCTGGGCTCCAGGCTGACGGTGCGCCGCCCCGAGGACGGTGCCGACGTGGGCGACGACGAGGTTGCCGTGACCCTGTCCTGCCGTGTCCTGGAGGAGGTGCGCCAACTCCTGCCGTTCGCCGACGACCTGACCGTCACCGGCCCGCCCGAGGCCCGCGCCCGGCTGCGGGAGCTGGCGGCCGGGATCGTGGAGCGGTACGCGCGGGAGGACGGCGGGCAGGCGTCCGGGCCGCCTCACCGGCCATGACAGGCCCCCTCGGGGCACCCGCGGCCCCGCGGGCCGGGGCGTGAACGTCGGCGGCGTCCGCCCCCGCGCGCGCCGCCACCACCGCGCCCCCCTGCCCGGCAGTCATGGAAGGGCGAGGGGGTGGGCAGTCCCTGTGCGGCCTCGTCGCACCCGCGACGCCGGCCGGGACGGGCGTGGCCGCGCCGGACACCTCGTCAACCGGAGGGGACCGGCAGCCACCCGCACGCGCGGAACCGGGCGTTCCCGGTGGCAGCCCTGACAACCACCGGCCGTACGCCAGGCCGTCCGGCTGCCCGGCGCCCCACCGGCACCGTGCCGCGCCGGTCCGCACCACAGATCCGGAGACCCAGACCCATGACCTCCACCGCCGCCACCGGGATGGCCTCGCGCACGCTCTACCTGGCCAGGCACGGGGACGCGCCGGGTGACGAGGGAGGGCTCTCCGCGCAGGGGCGCAGCCAAGCCTCGTACCTGGGGAAGCGTTTGCGCGGAGTGCCGCTCTCGGCGATCCACCACGGGCCGCAGCCGCGGGCCCGCGAGACGGCGGAGATCGTCGTGGCCCAACGGCCGGACGGACCCGGGCCGCGGCCCTGCGAGTCGGCCGGGGACTACGTGCCGTACCTCCCGGAGCGCCGGGGGGCCGCCTCCGGACCGCCTGACAGCACCTGGGAGTGGCTGCTCCAGCTCCCCGACCGGGAACGGCTGCCCGGCCCCGAGCTGGCCCGGGACGCGCTGCGGCGGTTCACCGGGCCGGTGACCGGCTCCGAGGCCCGGCACGACCTGGTCGTCACGCACAACTTCGTGATCGGCTGGCTGGTCCGGGAGGCCCTGGACGCGCCCGACTGGCGGTGGATCGGGCTGCACCACGCCAACGCCGCCCTCAGCATCATCCACTACGCCCCCGAGCGGCCCTCCTCGCTGATCGTCTACAACGACATCCGGCACCTGCCGGAGGAGCTGCGCTGGACCGGTCTGCCGCCCGGGTTGCGGGTCTAGGGGGTGCCTTCAAGGGGCCTGTGCGGTGTCCGGCGCGTGCTCTCGGCACGCCCGGCGGAAGCTCTCCTACCGGACGTACTCGGATTTTCGCCCGGCGGGGCGAGCGTGCGTGCCGGGGCGCCGCGGACACGGTGCGGGACTTGGAGGTCGTCCCCTGAGGGGTGAAACCTCCGGGCCGCAGGAGGGTCAGGCCCCGCCCACCAGTCCCGCCACCCCGTCGAGGACCCGTTGGAGCCCCCAGTGGAAGTCGGCGTCCGGGTCGTCGGCGGCCCCCAGGGCCTGGGAGGCGAGGAGGCGGCGGACGGCGGGGAAGCTGTCGGGGCCGCGCTGGTCGGCGATGCGGGTGAGGGTGTGGACGTACTGGCGCCCGGTCTGTTCGGGTGACTGGCCGCTGCGGCGCGTCGCCTCGGCGAGGTCGGCCGCGAGGCCCGCCTGGCTGCGCACGTAGCCGCTGATCAGCATCAGCACGCCGAGCTTGGTGGCCTCGTCCAGTGCGGTGCCGTCGAGGGCGTCGAGTCCGGCCTCCATCCAGGCAACCGAGTTGGGGGTGGCGGGCGGGGAGCTGATCGGGATGTGCAGGAGCCAGAGGTTGGCCTCCAGGACGTGGCGGTACGCCTCGGCGAACCAGGTCAGCCGGGCCCGCCACCCTGCCGAGGGGGGCGGGGAGTCCTCGGGAGGCAGACCGGTGGCCGCCTCCTGCATGAGGATGAACAGCTCGTCCTTGGCGGCGACATAGCGGTAGAGGGACATGGTGGAGGCACCGAGTTCCTTGGCGACCCGGCCCATGGAGACGGCCGGGACGCCCTCGCGGGCCGCCAGCCGTACCGCGGCGTCGACGATCCGGTCGACCCCGATCCCCGGGCGCGGCCCCTTGGTCGGCCGCCCGCGCAGCCCCCAGGCGGCCTCGACGCTGGCGGGCAGTCCCGTCTCGCCCGCTCGGTCGCGCTTCTCGGGCGGTGGTGCCGCCATGCCCGCTCCTCCCTCGGCTCCGCCGGCAACGCGGAACCCCTTCGCCACCTGGCCGGTTGACACCATCCTAGTTCTGCGTAAGCCTTACGCAGTAACGCGTATGACATACGCAGTAAAAATTCCGGGTGACAGGGGGAACGCCATGAGACCGCCACCGGCCGGGGCCGTGGAGGTCCGGGGGCTCAGCAAGTCCTACGGCCGCCGGGCCGTGCTCCACTCCGTCGACCTGCGGGTGCCGGCCGGCGGCGTCCTCGCCCTGCTCGGGCCCAACGGCGCGGGCAAGACCACGACCGTGCGGGTGCTGGCCACGCTCACCGGGCCGGACGCCGGATCGGTCCGGGTCGCCGGGTACGACGTGGTCACCGAGCGGCGCCGGGTGCAGCGGGCCATCAGCCTCACCGGCCAGTTCGCGGCGGTCGACGAGACGCAGACCGGTGCCGAGAACCTCTGGACGACGGCCCGGCTGGCGGGGCTGACACGGGCGGCGGCCCGGGCCCGCGCCGCGGGGCTGCTGGAGCGGTTCGGGCTGAGCGAGGCGGGCGGCCGGCTGGTGCGGACCTACTCCGGCGGGATGCGGCGCCGGCTGGACCTGGCGGCCGGGCTGGTCGGCGAGCCCCGGGTGCTCTTCCTGGACGAGCCGACGACCGGCCTGGACCCGCGCAGCAGGCAGCAGTTGTGGCAGGTGGTGCGGGAGCTGGCGGCGGCCGGGACCGCCGTGCTGCTGACCACGCAGTACCTGGAGGAGGCCGACCGGCTGGCGGACCGCGTCGCCGTCCTGCACGAGGGGCGGGTAGCCGCCGAGGGGACGCCCGCCGAGCTGAAGGCGGCGGCCGGGCGGAGTCTGCTGGAGGTGACGGCGGCCGGCCCGGCGGCCCACGCGCGGCTGGCCGCACACACCCGGCACCCGGTGCCCCACCGGCCACCCGGGACGCTCACCCTCGCCTTCCCCACCAGCGGCGACGCCCACCACGTCCGCACCCTGCTGGACGAACTCGACCCGGGCCGGGACGAGATCACCGACTTCGCCGTGCGGCGGGCGACACTGGACGACGTCTTCCTGGCCCTCACCGGCACCACCCCGGCGGACGCGAAGGAGCCCGGTCATGTCTGAGGCGCTCACCCTGGCCGGCCGCTGCCTGCGGATGAACCGCCGGGACCCGGAAGCCCTGATCATGGCGATCCTGCTCCCGGTCATGCTGATGCTGGTCTTCGTCTACTTCTTCGGCGGCGCCATCGACACCGGCACCGCGTACGTGACATACGTCGTCCCCGGCCTCCTGGTGCTCTGCGCCGGTTACGGCTCGGCCGGGACGGCGATGCGGGTCACCGAGGACATGCGGACCGGTGTCGTGGACCGGTTCCGCAGCATGGGCGTCACCGGTACCCCGGTGCTGGCCGGGCACGTCGCGGCGAGCGTCGTGCGCAACGTCCTGGCCACCGCCATGGTGCTCTCGGTCGCCGTGCTGATCGGCTTCCGCCCGGCCGCCGACCCGCTCGCCTGGCCGGCGGCGGCGGGACTGCTGCTCGCCTACCTGGTCGCCGTCTCCTGGCTGGCGGCCTGCGTCGGGCTGCTGGCCAGGACACCGGAGGGGGCGAGCGGGTTCACCTTCTTCCTGATGTTCCTGCCGTACCCGAGCAGCGCCTTCGTACCGATCGAGACGATGCCGACCTGGCTGCACGCTTTCGCCGAGCACCAGCCCGTCACCCCGCTCATCGAGTCCCTGCGCGCCCTCCTCCTGGACGAGCCGCTGGGCTCGGCGCCCTGGGCGGCGCTGGCCTGGTGCGGCGGCATCCTGCTGATCGCCGTCGCCGCCTCGAACGCGCTGTTCCGGTTCCGGACGCGCTGAGGGGCTGAGGCGCCGAGAGCGCGAGCAGCGTCCTCGGGCCACTGCCGCACCGCCCCGTCGCAGCGTGCGGCGGGGCGGTGCGGCGGCGTCCCCGGCAGACCGAAGGTTCAGGAAGAGCGGAACCCGCCCGCCTTGACACCTGCCACGAAGGAGGAGAAGGCGGTGGACGGGAAGGTCAGGACCGGGCCGGACGGGGTCTTGGAGTCGCGGACCGGGACGAGGTCGCGGGTGGGGACGAGGTTGGCGGCCACCTCGATGCACTGGCCACCGTTGCTGCTGTGCGAGGACGTGAACCAGTCCGGGGAGGCGTCGACGGCCGGGGGGATGTGGACCTCGACGCAGGCGCCGCCGTTCGAGCTGTACGAGGACTTGCGCCAGTAAGGGGAGTTGGGAGTCATGGGGCCCCTCTCGTAGCCCTGGGCACGCTTCGGTCTGACTCGATCGTAGGGACGAGGTGGGCGTCGGTCAGGAGGCACGATCCGGACAGCGGGCCGCCCCGCCGCAGGAAGCGACGGGGCGGTTCAGCGGTGGCCCGAGGGGCCGAATCGTTCAGGCAGAGCGGAGGGTGCCCGCCTTGACGCCTGCCACGAAGGAGGAAAAGGCGGTGGCCGGAACGGTCAGAACAGGGCCGGACTGCACCTTGGAGTCGCGGACGGGGACGATGCCGTGCGGGGCAACGAGGTTGGTGGCGACCTCGACGCAGTCACCACCGTTGCTGCTGTAGGAGGACTTGAACCAGCGGGGGGATTCGGTCGTCACGAGATGCCCTTTCGTACCTGGTCGATCAATGCCGTGGAGGCGCCCTGTGGCAGCGCTTCGGCTTGGAGCTGATGGTACGCCGTCAGCATGGGTTGAACAGCGCTGTAATCACGCTCCAGTAGGCCCTGTTGGGCTGATTCCGCATAGGCGATGACTACTCGCTCCGGCAACGTCAGGAACCGAACCGGCAGGTCGAATGACCTGCGTTCGCCCAGCTCGTACGGAGCGACCTGGAGCACCGTGTTCGGCAGCTCGGCGAAGGTGATCAGGCGCTCCAGCTGTGCCCTCATGACCTCGGCACCGCCCACCAGTCGCCGGAGGCAGCTTTCGTCCAACACCACGTGAACGAACGGGACGGGATCACGTGCAAGCGACGCCTGCCTCTTGGCCAACAGGGTCAGGCGCTCCTCGGCCTGCTGCTCACTGATCGCGCCTCGCCGTACAGCGCCTCGGTTGATGGCGGCAGCGTACTCGGGGGTCTGGAGGAGTCCGGGGGTGATGCCTACCTCGAAGAGCCTGATCTCCGTCGCCCGTATCTCCTGCTTCACGAACTCCGGAAAGCCCTCCAGCAAGGAGGAGTTCCGCACCGCACGCACCTTCCGGGCCAGCAGGTCCCCCGTCCCCAGCGCCCGATCAGCACTCCTCGCGAACTGAGGAGTTGGGGGCCTGCGATTAGTTTCCACCGCAGATATATGCGTTCCGGAAACGCGCATTCGCGCACCCAGGTCCTCCTGGGTCCAGCCCCGCTCGTCTCGTAACCTGCGAAGAAGTACCCCGAACTCCGCAGCAGGCGACTCTTCGGGGTCAAGGTCCTTTCGATTCACCACGGCGCAGCTCAACTCCTCGCCCAGGGTTCCCACGTTGATGACTTCTCGACCCTAGGTCACGCTGATGCCCCTTGGTAGCGGAATCGCTACGGAGTGGAGTGAACGCCGGGGCGTATTCACGGGTGTTCACGCCCCCGGGGCGCTTCCCTCGACGAAAGGAGGCATCCCCATGAGTGCTGCCGACTCCCCTCACGGGAAAGGCGCCCAGCCCTGTTCCACCTGCGAGTCGTGGAAGCTGGCCGAGGCGGTCGCCAACGGCCAGCAGGACTACAGCAAGGCCACCGACTGCCGGGTCCTGCTCAAGCGGCACCGGGAGAGCGCCGAGTGCCGGGCGGGTGGGCAGGGATGAGTGCGGGGTACGAGCCGCCGGGGAAGGCGTACCGCGAGTTCGACCCGCTGCGCTTTCCGCCCTGTGCGTGCGAGGGCTGTCGGCGTCGGGCGGCGCTGGAGAGTCAGGCCCCGCCGCCCACCGGACCCGTTCCCGCTCCCGAGCAGCCCCGTTACGTCCGCTGCCCCATGCTGGGCTGCGGGCGGCTGCACCCCGCGCTCCCGGACGACGCCGGGTGAGGGTGCCGTACCGGAATCACCGCCGGGGCAGGTTCAGCTCCCAGACGGCCTGGCGTACGGGTTCGAGGGTGCCGGTGACCAGGGGGGCGCCGGCCGCGCGGAGGCGGTCGTAGGCGGCCAGGTCGCGGGCGTACCCGCGGAAGGGCGCCCCCGCGTCCCGCGCGGCCCGCAGCTCCTCGGGGGTGAAGCCGACCACCAGCGCCTCGGCCGGGTCGGCGCCCAGCGCGGCCAGCGCCCGGGGCGGGGCGTCGTGCCCCAGGTGGGCGAGGCCGCCGGTACGGCCGTACACGTGCGGGCCGAAGCAGCCGGTGAGGCCGCGTCCTTCGAGGTGGGCGTGGACGGCGTCGGCGGAGTGGCCGGTGGCGACGGCGAGCCGGGTGCCCACCGCCGACCAGGTGCGGACCAGGTTGTCGGCGTACAACGCGGGGCGGGCGGTCAGCGTGGCCGTCAACTCCGAGTCGGTCAGCAGGGAGTCCAGGGCGCGGTGCGGAGCCCGGGGTCGTCGTCGAGGGCGCCGAGCGTCAGCGCCCGCAGCAGGGCGAGCGGGGGGCGGCCGGGTTCCTCCTGTGCCCGGACACCGTGTTCGCGCAGCAGCCGGGTGAGGGAGTCGGTGGCGGCGCGTGCGGTGACGGGGTCGTAGAGGCGGCACAGGGTGCCGTCGAAACCGAGGACCACGGTCCTCGCGGCGGTGACCAGGGCGCGTACGGCGGCGAGTTCGTCGGCGGTCGGCTGGGGAGGGCGCGTGCTGGAGGTCACAAGAGGAGTGTCCGCTCCGCTCGGCGGGGAGACCGGAGGGCGTGCCGGTGGCCGGAGCGGAGGGCGGCGGGGTCCAGGGGCTCCAGGGGCTCCAGGGGCTCCAGGGGTCTCCGCACGGCTCCTGCGCCGGCCGCGGTCCCGGCCGCGTACCGCCGGGCCGGCCGCCTGGGGAGCCCCTGGCGGCCGGCGTCGAGGGGCGGGCGCCCGCCGTCTCACGCGGCGTCGGCCGCCACCTCGTTCGGGAAGCGGGCCAGCGGCGCGGGCCCCGCGAAGAACGTCCTGGCGCGGCGCGCGGTGCGCTCGTCGGCGGCGATCTGGCCGGGGCGGGAGCCGTTGCCGAGGAGGATGCCGCCGTACCCCATCTTCAGGTAGGCCGCGGTGTGGTGCAGCGAGGTGTCCAGCCCCCCGGCGACCGTCTCGTCGCGGTCGGCCATGGCCGTGAGGCCCCACAGCCTGCGCCCGGCCATCCGGGCGGCGAACCGCGAGCCGGGCACGCTCAGCCAGCCCGACCAGTGGTCGAGGTAGCGCTTGGTCTGGGCGGAGAAGGAGTACCAGTACAACGGCGAGGCGATGACGATGTCGGTGGCGGCGAGCGTCGCCTCGTGCAGCTCCGCCTCGGCCACTCCCGGCCGCAGGCCCTCGTGCTCGTGGCGGCCGTCCTGGAAGTCGGGGAGGGCGAGGCCGTTGAGGTCGATCCAGTTCTGGCGAACGTCGGTGGGCAGGTGCTCGGCGGCCGACCGGGCCAGTCGCGCGGTGTTCCCGTCGGGACGCGAACTGCCGAGGACGAAGAGGAACGAGCGGCCCTGGTCCCCGGCGCCTTCGGCGGGGGCGGGTGCGGGTGCGGGTGCGGGGGTCATGGGTGCTCCAGCGGGACGAGGCGGACGGGCGGACGGCCGGGGGAGGTACGGCCCCGGCCCGCCGTCCCCGGAGCCGGGCGGCGGTGCGCGGCGGCCCCGCGTCCCCCGAGGCGGCGGAATGCCGCTTGGGAGAAGGACGTTAAGGGTTCACACCAGTGAGAAGGTCAAGCCGGATCACCGCCGGCGGACCGCGGACACCTCGGGGGCGTCACATGCTGATCGGAGAACTGTCCCGCCGGACCGGCGTCAGCAGACGGCTGCTGCGCTACTACGAGGACCAGGGCCTGCTCCAGGCCGGACGCGGCCCCAACGGCTACCGCGCGTACGGCGAGGACGCGGTCACGGTGGTGGCCCGGATCAGGTTCCTGCTCGACGCGGGCCTGACCACCGAGGTCATCCAGGCCGTGCTGCCCTGCGTCGACGACGACACGCTGGACCTCGCCTCCGGGGCCGACTGGTGCGCCGAGCTGCGCGACCTCCTCGCCGGGCAACTGGCCGCACTGGACGAACGCCTCAGCTGCCTCCAGGAGCGCCGCACCTCGCTGGCGGGCCTGCTCGGCCGGAGCTGACCGCCGGCCCGGGACCGGGGACCGGCCCGGTGCCTCCGGCCCTCAGAAGGCGGCCCGGATCTCCCCGACCTCGGCGGCGCCGCCCATGAGCGGGGCCCGGCCGATCCGGGCGGCCGTCTCACCGCCGTGGCCCCACCGCTCCAGCAGTCGGGCGAGGACGGGGCCGAGGGCGCGGGTGGCACCGTCGTCCACCTTGAAGGCGAGGGCACGGCCGTCCGGCAGCGCCAGCGCCTGGACGGCCTCGGCACCCATCTTCGACAGGGCCCCGGGGATGCCGCGCATGAGCCAGGTGTCGGGGCGGCGGGTGCCCGCGACGTACGCGGGGTGGGCGCGCATGGCGTCGGCGACGCGGCGCTCCGGCGTACCGGGCTCGGCGCGGACGAAGGCGGCGAAGGCGCGGGCCAGGCCCGGCAGGGTGAGGGCCATCAGCGGGGCGCCGCAGCCGTCGGTGCCGAGCGCGGCGACCGGTTCGCCCGCCGCCGCCTCGACACTCTCGCGGACCAGGAGCTGGAGCGGGTGGCCGGGGTCGAGGTAGCTGTCGAGCGGCCAGCCGTTGCGGGCGCAGGCGGCGAGCATCGCGGTGTGCTTGCCCGAGCAGTTCATGGTGAGGGGCCGGCGGACCTGGCCGGAGGCGAGGTAGTGCTCGGCCTCGACCGGGTCGAGCGGCAGGTCGGGCGGGCACTGGAGAGCGTCGGCGGACAGGCCGTACTCGGCGAGCATCCGCTCGGCCAGCTCCAGGTGGAAGGGTTCGCCGGAGTGGCTGGCGGCGGTCAGCGCGAGCCGTTCGCCCGCGAGGTCCAGCCCGGCCCGCAGGATGGCGGCGGCCTGCATGGGCTTGTTGGCGGAGCGCGGGAAGACGGGCCGGTCGGGGTCGCCGAGGGACCAGGCGACGCTGCCGTCGGCCTCCAGCACCACGACGCTCCCCCGGTGGACGCCTTCCACGAAGCCGGAGCGCACCACCTCGGCGAGGACCGGGGACGGCACGGCGGCGGGGGTGCCGGACGGCAGGGCACCGCCGTCGTCGGCGGGGCGGGGCGAGACGGGCTGAGCGGGGGACATCGGGCGACCTTCCGGAGCGGGGCTCCCATTCTCGGCTTCCCCGGCCGTCCCGCGCGGGCGGGGTCCTCGGCCGGGGTCCGGCGGCCTCACCTGAGCAGGTCGTCCACCTGCGCCTCGCCCTCCCGGTACCTGCGGGTGATCTCCGCGCCGCACGCGTCGGCGGTGCGCTGGAGCTGCTGGCGGCGCCGCGAGACCTGCTGCTCGTAGCGGCCGAGGCGGGCGGTGGCCGTCTCCAGCTCCTCGTCGGTGAGGGCGGAGAGGTCGGAGAGCTCCACCTCGGAGAGCATCTCGGCGGCGAGCCGCCGGTACTCCTCGCCCCGCGGCACGGAGACCGTGACGTGCCGGGCGGAGGCGCGGTGCCGGGTGGGGGCGTCGGCGAGGATCTGCGAGAGGCGCGCGACCACCGGAGCCCCCACGACCAGCCGCCGCCCCGCCCCGGTGAGCCCGGCGCCGAAGCTGAGCGCGCGGGCCGGGACCTGCCCCGCGCCGGAACCTGAGACGGTCCCCTCGCCCGCCCCGGTGGCCCCTGCCGGCCGGGGAGCCGCGGTGCGGGCGCACCCTGAACCGGAATCGCCGTCGGGGTCCGTCGCCGACTCGCGGCGCGAGGCGTCCGCCCGCTCGGCCGTACGGGCCGCCGCCTCGGCCCGCAGGATGTCCAGACGGCCCTGGAGGATGCGCCGCACGTAACTCAGGTCGCCCTCGTCGCGCTGGGCCGTGCGGCGCACGGTGCGCAGTTCGGCGAGGGAGAGCAGGACGAGGTCGCGGGTGGGCTCCCCGGTGGCGGCCAGTCCGGCGCCGGGCGCGGGGCTGGCGGTGCGCTGGGTCGGCGGGCGGGCGGTCCCGTAGACGCCGCCGGGACGGCGCTCCGGGGCCAGTCGTCCGGTGCCTGCCGTGATCGGTGTGCTCGATGTGCTCGACGTGTTCATGTCTTCTTCGTCCGTCCCCTCGAACCGGCGGCGGGCTGCACCGCGTGGGAGCATCGTGCCACCCCGGATGACCGCAACGTGCCGGAGTGCCCGATTTCGTGCCCGTACGGCGGTACCGTTCCGGCACGGCGTGGGGCGCGAGGGGCGCGCGGGCGTGTGCGCGGCACACGCCGGGCGCACGGCATGATGGGCTCCATGCGAGCAGTGGTGCAGCGGGTCGACGGCGCGAGCGTGGTGGTCGACGGCGAGACGGTCGGGGAGATCAGCGGCGAGGGCCTCTGCGTCCTGGTGGGCGTCACCCACGAGGACACCGAGGAGCAGGCGGCCCGGCTGGCCCGCAAACTCTGGTCGCTCCGCGTCCTCGACGAGGAGCGCTCCTGCTCGGACACCGGCGCCCCGCTCCTGGTCATCAGCCAGTTCACGCTCTACGGCGACGCCCGCAAGGGCCGACGGCCCACCTGGTCGGCGGCGGCCCCGGGGCCGGTCGCCGAGCCCTTGGTCGAGACGGTGGTGGCGCGGCTGCGCGAGCTGGGCGCGACCGTGGCCACGGGACGGTTCGGCGCCAAGATGCGGGTCGGGCTGACCAACGACGGCCCGTTCACCGTCCTGCTGGAGGTCTGACCGGCCCGCCGCCCGCCGGTGGACGGGCCCGCCGGGGCCGCGTTCGGCCACCCCCGGCGGCCGCGTCTCCGCCACCCCACGGCGCACCCGGGGGCACGGACGGCGCACGGCGACACCCCAGGGCGCACCGGCCCCGTCGGGCTCCCCGCCCCGCGGACCCTACGGCTCGACCACGACCTCCTGCGCCGCCGCCGTCGACTCCGCGATCAGCTCCGCGTCGACCGGTACGTTGCGCTTGACCAGGGCCAGGGCGATCGGACCCAGCTCGTGGTGGCGGGCCGAGGTGGTGACGAAGCCCAGCTTCCGCCCGTCGGGCCCGTCGGCGGCCAGCCGGACCGGCGTACCGGGACCGGGCAGGTGCACCTCGCTGCCGTCCAGGTGGAGGAAGACCAGGCGGCGCGGCGGCTTGCCCAGGTTCTGCACCCGGGCCACGGTCTCCTGGCCCCGGTAGCAGCCCTTCTGGAGGTGGACGGCGGTGCCGATCCAGCCCAGTTCGTGCGGGATGGTGCGGTGGTCGGTCTCGAAGCCGAGCCGCGGCCGGTGCGCCTCGACCCGCAGGGCCTCGTGGGCGAGGACGCCGACGGCCGGGCCGTGCGCGGCGGCGAACTCCTCCAGCCGCCCGCGCTCCAGGAAGACGTCCCGCCCGTACGGGGTCTCGCGCACAGCGGCCGCCTCGCCCTCGGCCAGGCTCACGATGGACCCGGCGGGCAGGTGGACGAGGGCGAACTCCTCGGTGCGGTCGGTGGCCTCGACGCGGTAGAAGAACTTCATGCTCTCCAGGTACGCGAGGAGCGCGCCCTGCGTACCCGGCTCGACGTGCACCCAGGTGGTGGTCCCGTCGTCCACCAGGTAGAGGGCGTGCTCGATGTGGCCGTTCGCGGTGAGCACCAGGGCCTCGGTGGCGCGTCCGGCGGGCAGTTCGCTGACGTGCTGGGTGATCAGCAGGTGGAGCCAGCTCAGCCGGTCGTCACCGGTGACGGAGAGGACGCCGCGGTGCGAGAGGTCGACGAAACCCGTGCCGTCGGCGAGGGCACGCTGTTCGCGGAACAGGTCGCCGTAGTGCGCGGCGACGCCTTCGTCGGGCCCCTCGGCGGGCACGGCACCGGGCAGGGACAGCAGGGGACTCTTCATGGACACACAGCCTAGGACGCCCGGCGGGGGCCTGGATATTCCGTACGGGGGCCGCGGGCGCCGGTCAGTCCCCGGCCGCCTGCGCGCGCTTCTCGCCGCACGCCCCGCACCGGCCGAAGATCGCGAAGTGCTTCATGTCGGTGTCGAAGCCGAAGCTCTCGCGGAGCTGGTCGGCGAACCCCTCGACCACCGAGACGTCCGCCTCGATCACCTCGGAGCAGTCCCGGCAGACCAGGTGGATGTGGTGGTGCCGGTCGGCGAGGTGGTAGGTCGGGGCGCCGTGGCCGAGGTGGGCGTGGCTGACCAGGCCCAGTTCCTCCAGGAGTTCCAGGGTCCGGTAGACCGTGGAGATGTTGACGCCCGCGGCGGTCTTGCGGACCTCGCCGAGGATGTCGTCCGGAGTCGCGTGCTCCAGCTTGTCGACGGCCTCCAGCACCAGCTGGCGCTGGGGTGTCAGTCGGTAGCCGCGCTGCCGCAGGTCGCTCTTCCAGTCGATGCTCACCACACGGCCCAGTGTAGAGGGGGCCTCGACACCGGCCGGGCGGTGAGTGGCCGGCCGGCGTCCGGGGCCGCGAGCCTGCCCGGCGTCCGGGGCCGCCTACTTGAAGAAGGCGATCCCGTCGTCCGGGAGGTCACCGAGATCCTTGGCCCAGGACTCGACCTCGCCCGGGGTCACGACCTTCTTGAGCTGGGCCGACATGTAG
This sequence comes from Streptomyces diastaticus subsp. diastaticus, assembly GCF_011170125.1. Lineage (NCBI taxonomy): Bacteria > Bacillati > Actinomycetota > Actinomycetes > Kitasatosporales > Streptomycetaceae > Streptomyces > Streptomyces diastaticus. The sequence continues at coordinate 361,284 of NZ_BLLN01000002.1, forward strand.
GGCCGCAGCGGCACCTCGGGGGTCTGCTTCTCCCCGACCCACATCAGGTCGCTCTTGACGTAGCCGTAGAGCCGCTTGCCGCCGCTGTACGGTCCGGAGGCGGCCGTGCGGGCCACCGCGTCCGTGGCCAGGTCGATCTGCGGCTTCTGGTCGGCCAGCTCGCCGTACCAGACCTCGACCACGCCGTCGTCCCGGGTCATCACGACCTCGACCTTGCGGTCCTTGTCGACCCGCCAGAAGCCCGCCTCGGACTCCAGCGGACGGACCTTCTCGCCCTGCTCGTCGAGGACCCAGCTGTGCGAGTGGTACTCCAGGAAGTCCCGTCCGTCGTGGCTGAAGGACACCTCCTGGCCGAAGTTGCACTTCTCGGCGCCGGGGAAGTCGAAGACGCCCGCGCCCGCCCAGTCGCCGAGCAGGAACGTCAGCGGGACGAGGTCCGGGTGGAGGTCGGACGGGATCTCGATCATGAGCGGCTCACGCGTTTCGTCGCAGGGGTGGATCGGCCGGCGGCTTGGTCAGCGCTGGCCCTGGTACAGCTTCTTCACGCTCAGGCCGACGAAGGCGAGAACGCCGACGCAGACCAGAACCAGCAGGGCGGAGAAGAATGCCTCAAGCACGGGGTGCTCCTCGGTGACGCGTGGATGAGCGGATACGAAGCCGCCCCCAGCTTAGACGGCCGGGCGCCGGCTCTCTCGGCGAGGGCGGGCCGGAGGCTCCCCCGCGCCCGCCCCCGCCACCCGGCTCAGCCGAGGAGCTGCGTCTGCGGGACGACCGTCTGGTGGAAGGGGACGAGGGCCGCACCGCCCTTCCTCTCGTGCGCGACCATGCCGAGGGTGTCCCCGGCGACGATGTACGCCACCCGGGTCCGGACCCCGTCGTCGCCGTAGGGGGCCGGCTCCTCGTAGGAGTGGACGGACGTGGTCCCGGGGACGCCGCGGCTGGTCCTCGGCCGTCGCCGGGTTCCTCAGGGTTCGCGGAGTCGAGGACCGTGCTCCGCACGTGGGTGTACGGCGCATGATCGGTTCGCACTGATGACCGGCCGGGCGGGCCCCCGGCCGTCCCCCGGCATTGATTACGATTCGGCCATGGCGAAGAAGCTCGTGATCAAGGTGACGGCCGGGGCGGACGCCCCGGAACGCTGTTCGCAGGCGTTCACGGTGGCCGCGGTGGCCGCGGCCAGCGGGGTGGAGGTCTCCCTCTGGCTGACCGGCGAGTCCGCGTGGTTCGCGCTGCCGGGCCGGGCGGCGGAGTTCGCGCTCCCGCACGCGGCGCCGCTGCCGGAGCTCATCGAGGCGATCATGGCGGGCGGCGGGGTCACCCTCTGCACCCAGTGCGCAGCCCGCCGGGACATCACGGAGGGCCAGGTCATCGAGGGCGTACGGATCGCCGGGGCACAGGTCTTCGTCAGCGAGATCATGGCCGACGGCGCGCAGGCGCTCGTCTACTGAACTCCCGCTCGCCGTCGGCCGTGTGACGCTCCCGGCGCTACTCGTCGGGCCAGGGCCCCGGCCGCCTCGGGTCGCTGCCGTGCCCGGGCGGGCCGGGCGGACCCGGCGGGCCGCCCCCGCCGCCGCTGCCCCGCCGGTCCAACTCCCGCCACCACGCCTCGGACTCGGGGTCGTGGCCCTTGACGCGGTCCTGGTCGGAGAGGGGTTCCCGGCGCCCGCCGCGCTCCCCGCGGCGGCCTGTCCCACCGGAGATCCCGGTGGAGCCGGACGGGGTGGAGGGGCCCGCGGGCCCGTCCCGCCCGGCGGGCGGCCCCACCGGGGGCGTCCCCGGGCCGTCCTTCGGGTCCTTCCGGCGGACGTGGGTCGGCGGCGCGGGGGGCGGATCGTCCTCGTCGGAACCGGCGTCGGGATCGTCGTACCAGCGGTCCTCGGGCCCCTTGCGGTTGGCGACGACGGCGGCGACCGGCGGAATCACCATCGCCACCACGCACATCGCGACGGCGGCCGGTACCGACCAGAGGCGCACCACGGCGCACGCCACGACGAAGAGACTCAGGCAGAGCCCCATCATGGCGAAGTACACGTGCCGCCTTCGCGCAAACATGGTTCCAGCGTAGGCAGGTTCACCCGCCTCGCACCCCGGCGGACAGCTCCGCGGAGAACTCTCCGAAAAACGCCGCTGACCAGGGGAGACAGCGACCTCGGTGGGTAGCGGCCCGGACACGGACAGGCCGCGGGGCCGCACCCCGTCCTGGTGGCGTCCAACCCCCTGGGGCGCGGCCCCGCGGCCGGCGGGTCCTGCGTGCCGCCCGCGCTCACCGGGGCGCGGACGGGTGTCTGAGGACGGCGGTGCGCCTCAGACGGCGATGGCGACCTCGGCCAGGCCGCCCTGCTGGGCGACGACCGTGCGGTCGGCGGAGCCGCCCGGAACCAGGGCGCGCAGCGTCCAGGTGCCCTCGGCGGCGTAGAAGCGGAACTGACCGGTGGCCGAGGTCGGGACCTCGGCGGTGAACTCGCCGGTCGAGTCGAGCAGCCGCACGTAGCCGGTGACGGGCTCACCGTCGCGGGTCACGCTGCCCTGGATGGTCGTCTCACCGGGCTTGATGGTCGAGGCGTCGGGGCCGCCGGCCTTGGCTCCACACATTCCTGCATCCGTCCTTCGCTGGTGCGGTGCCCCCACCGCCGGGTCGGGGGCGGGGGCGCGGGGCCGCGCGGGACGCGCGACCCCGCTAAGTCACTTGGCGGGGCCGAGCTCGATCGGCACCCCGACCAGGGAGCCGTACTCGGTCCACGAGCCGTCGTAGTTCTTGACGTTCTCCACGCCGAGCAGCTCGTGCAGGACGAACCAGGTCAGCGCGGAGCGCTCACCGATGCGGCAGTAGGCGATGGTGTCCTTGGCGAGGTCGACCCGCTCGGCCTCGTACAGCGCCTTCAGCTCCTCGTCGGACTTGAAGGTGCCGTCGTCGTTGGCGTTCTTCGACCACGGGATGTTGCGGGCACTCGGCACGTGGCCGGGGCGCTGCGACTGCTCCTGCGGGAGGTGGGCCGGGGCGAGCAGCTTGCCGGAGAACTCGTCGGGCGAGCGCACGTCGACCAGGTTCTGGTTGCCGATGGCGGCCACGATGTCCTCGCGGAAGGCGCGGATCGCGGTGTTCTGCGGCTTGGCCCGGTAGTCGGTGGCCGGGCGCTCGGGGACCTCGGCGACCAGGTCGCGGGAGTCCAGCTCCCACTTCTTGCGGCCACCGTCGAGGAGCTTGACGTTCTCGTGGCCGTACAGCTTGAAGTACCAGTAGGCGTACGAGGCGAACCAGTTGTTGTTGCCGCCGTAGAGGACGACGAGGGTGTCGTTGGCGATGCCCTTGGCCGAGAGGAGCTTCTCGAAGCCCTCCTGGTCGATGAAGTCGCGGCGGACCGGGTCCTGGAGGTCCTCGGTCCAGTCGATGCGGATCGCGTTGCGGATGTGGTTCTTGTCGTACGCGGACGTGTCCTCGTCGACCTCCACGAGGGCAACGTTCGGGTCGTCCAGGTGTTCCTGGACCCAGTCTGCGTCGACCAGGACGTCACTACGGCTCATGGTGCGTTCCTCCGGGGCAGTTGCGGGGCGGGTACGGCGGTGCGTGCGTGCGGGGCTGTCCGGGTGCCGGTGTGCGCGTCCCCGCCGCCTCGGTCCGGTGCGGTCCGGCGGCTGCGGTGTCCGCGATACGGACACATGGCGGGGGGGTGTGGCGCTCGCGCGGTTCCTCCGGGCTCGTCGGCGGGGCGGTACGGGTCGGGCCCTCGGACAGGGCCGGGGCCGGGACGTACGCGGTCCCCGCGCTGCTCAGCCGCGGCGACAGAGCATGGCGGCGACGCGGCACAGGTCGACTGCCCGCCGCTTCGTGAGATCCGCCTGTCGCTTCATGGCTCCGATCGTAGGGACGAATCGGCGGCGATGTCACCGACGTTTCACTATGCGAGACGAGATCGTCCAGAATGCGAGCGGTCGGTACGCCTCGGGACAGCACGGAACCGCCCCGGCCCCCTCGGAGCGGGGCGGAGGCGGTCATGTCGGGGCTGCGGGACCGGAATCACGGACGAGGGCGTCTCGCACTGCGGACGCCGGAGCTGCCCGGCGTCCGGACGCGCGCGGCCGTCACCGTCCTACCCGGCGAGGCGGACGGACGAACCCTCGACGCTGATCTCGACGCCGTCCTTCGCCGGGGTCACCTTCGACAGCGCGATGCCGCCGGGCAGGCCACCGACCTTCTGCTGGAAGTCGGTGATCTCGCGGACCTTGTCCTCCGCGACCTTGATGCCGAGGCTCGGCAGCGCGTCGGCCTTCACCCGCACCTCGCCGTCCTGGACGGTCGGGGTGGAGAGGACCTCGACGGGCTTGGGGAGGGTGGTGCCGAACATCTCCGCCTCGACCTCCACCTTGATCTTGCCGTTGCCACCGTCGGAGAGGCCGACGACCTTGGCGGTGACGCCGGGGGCGACGTCGATCGGGTCGGGCTTGGCCGCCTTCAGCAGGTCGTCGTAACCGATCCGTGCGGTGCCCTCGGCGGTCCTGGCGGTGGCCTGGCCGAAGCCGCCGGAGAACTCCACGCCGCGCAGGTGGGCGTTGAGGTCGGCGATCCGCACGCTCTTGCCGTCGGTGCTCGCGTCGAACTCCTTCACCGAGACCTCGACGTCCTCCAGGCCGCTGCCCACGACCTGGGTGAGGAAGGGGAAGCCGTGGATGGAGACCTCGGGGTCGGCGTTCATCGAGCCGCTCGCCTTCAGCCGGTCGGCGACCTCGCCCTCGGCGTAGTTGACCGCGAGGCGGTCGACGAGGACGAAGAGTCCGCCCAGGACCACGGCGACGATCAGGAGTGTGCGTAGTGCGCGCATCGTTCGGCTTCCCCCACCAGGTGGACTTCGCTCCCGGCACCCCGCTGGGCGCCTGGCGGCGAGCGTAACCCGGACGGCCTACCGGCCTGATCGTTCCCGCACGAGTGTGGGCGACCTGATACGTGCCGCCGCCCGGAACCGACCGAACCGGTACGGATGGTGTCCGCGCTGGTACGGAACGCCACCGCGCCCCCGCCGGAGTCGGCGAGGGCGCGGTCCGCGTCGTGGGGGGCGGCGGGGTCAGCCGGTGACCACCCGGCCCAGCAGGTAGACCGCCGGGACGGCGGCGGTGAGCGGCAGGGCTACGCCCGCCGTCATGTGCACGAACCGCGAGGGGTAGTCGTACGCCGCGACCCGGTGGCCGATCACCGCGCACACCGCCGCGCCCGCGCCGATCAGGGCGGCCGAGGCGCCGAGCCCGGTCAGTGTCCCGCCCAGCGCCCCGGCCCCGGCGCCCGCGAGGACGGCGACGGCCATCGAGGCGGCGGCGGGCAGCGGCAGCGAACGGACGAAGACGGCGACGGCCACCGCGATCCCGCCGACCACGACGGCGTCCGTCGCGGCGGCCAGGTACCCGGTGGCCGTGATCGCCAGCGCGGCCGAGGCGACGGTGGCGAAGAGGCCGTGCAGCCGGTCGTCGGCCGGAGCGGTGCTGCGCAGTTGCAGCACGAGGCAGAGCAGCACCCAGACGCCGAGCGTGCCGAGGACGGCGGCCGGGCCGTTGGACCGCCCGGCGGCCAGCAGCACCGCGTCGGCGGCCAGCGCGCCCGCGAAGGCGAGGGCGATGCCCTGCCGGGCGGGCCACATCCCGTTCAGCCGGAACCAGCCGGCCGCCGTCAGTCCCTGAAGGACGACCAGCGGCAGCAGCAGCGCGAACCAGCCGAGCGCCGCTCCGCCCGCCAGCAGCAGGCCGAGCGCGGCGGTGAGCAGGGCGGGCTGGGTGCCCGGGTCGATGATCGGCGAGCGGCCCTCGGCGCGGGCGCGCTGGGCGTCGGTGATCCGGGTGTTGCCGGTGACGGTGGGCGGGCCGTAGGCGGGCCCGTCGGCCACCGGCTCCGCGGCGCCCGGCGCCCGGTGGCCGCCGGTCCCGGCCGGGACTCCGGCCGCCTGCCCGGCGGGCCGGGCCTCCTCGGGCATCGGCCCCGCCCCGGTCACCGGCGGGAGGTACGCGGTCTCGGCGGCGTGCGCGGGCGTCCCCGCCGCCGGCGTGGGCGGGATCAACGCCGTCTCCTCGTACGGCGCCGACGGCGGCACCGGCCGGCCCTGACCGCCGTGCGACACCGGCCCCGGCCCAGCGGCCACCGGCGGGATCAACGCCGTCTCCTCGTACGGCGCGGGCGGCGGCACCGGCCGGCCCTGGCCGCCGTAGGACGGGGTGCCGGGCGGCGGCGGTCCGGGCGGCGTGCCGCCCGCCGTGGCCTGCGGCATCATCGCGGTCTCCGCGTACGGGGAGGGGGCGGGCCCGCCGGGGACGCTCGGAGGCGCCGGCGGGCCCGGTGCGGGCCGGGGCGCGGGCGGTGGGCCTGCGGCCGGGGTCGGCGGCATGAGCGCCGTCTCCTCGTAGGGCGAGGGGGCGGTGGGGCCGGGGTACTGGCCCGACGGCTGGGCGCCGTGGCCCTGCGCCGGGTACGCCTGCTGCCCGCCGTAGGACGGGGGGTACGGCTGCCCGCCGTAGGAATCCTGGGCCGGGCCCGGGGGGATCGTGGGGTGGCTCTGGCTCTCCCAGGTCTGGCCCTGCCAGGTCTGCGCGGGTGCGGCCTGGCCCTGCTGGTCGTAGGGCCCGGCGGCGTACCCCTGCTGCTGGTACGGGTCGTGGCCCTGCGGCGCGCCGTACTGCGCGGCCCGCGGGTCGTACGGGTGGTTCGGGTCGTAGGGCCCGCCGTGCGGAACCTGGTGGCCGTACGGGTCGTACGGCTGCTGCGGCTGGTTGCTCATGCTGTGGGGGGTCACCCTCCTGCGAACGGCGGGAGCACCTCGACCGTGCCGCCCTCGGCCAGCCTTACGGTCTCATGGGCGCGGGTGCCGACGGGATCGCCGTCGACCAGGAACGAGCACCGCTGGAGCACGCGCACCAGCTCACCGGGGTGGGCGCGGCGGGCGCCGTCCAGGGCCTCGGCGAGGGTGGCCGCGTCGTACGGCTCCTCGGCGGTCCCGGCGGCGGCCTTGGCGGCCGCCCAGTAGCGGATCGTGCCGGTGGGCATGGGGCGCTCCTCCTCCGCCGGGTGCGGCTTCCCGGGCTCTGCGGAGGGCCGTGGCGAGGCCCGTCCTGTTTCTCTGGCGCGGTCCGCGGGCGCGCCCGGACGCAAGGTTAGGCCCTTGCCGGGCGGGGGTGGCTCGGCGTGGTCCCGGACGACGGGACGGTCCCGTCCGCGCCGCGAAGGCCGGACGGGCTCGATGTGTCCGCAAATCACCGGGCGGGCTCCATCGTCCTCGGTCGCCGGACGGGCTTGGTTTGCGCCGGCCGGGGCCGAGGGCCGGTGGGGCCGGGGCCGCCGGGGCGGGCGGGGCCCCGGGCGGCTCGGAGGGGTCAGCCGGCTGGGGCGTGGCGGGCCGTCCAGCGGGCGATGCGGTCGAGCAGTTCCTCTGCGGCGGCGTTCTCGGCGTGGCCCATGCCGGGCTCCAGCCACAGCTCGGCGGCCTCCCCGGCCGCGGCGGCGAGGGCGCGGGGATGGTCGAGGGGGAAGTACGGGTCGCGGTCGCCGTGCACCAGGAGCAGGGGGACCGGGGCGATGCGGGCGGCGGCCTCGGCCGGGTCGAGCGGCACCGGGTCCCAGTCACTGGTGTGGATCCGGGTACGCAGCCCGTACCGGCCGACCGCGCGGCCCAGCGGCCGGGTCACCACCCAGTGCAGGCGGCGCATGGCGGCGGTGCCCCGGTAGTACCAGCGGGCGGGCGCGCTGACGGCGACGACCGCGTCGGTGTGGGCGGGCCCGTGCGCGTCGGGAGTCCCGGCGCGGTACAGGGCGGCGTGGCGCAGCACCACGGAGCCGCCCATCGAGAAGCCGACCGTCCACACCGTGCGGTGGCCCAGCCGCCGGGCCCAGGCGACGGCGGCGGCGAGGTCGAGCACCTCGCGGTCGCCGACGGTCGAGCGGCCGCCGGAGGCGCCGTGCCCGCGGAACGAGAAGGTGATCACCGCGCCGTGCCGGCGGAAGGCGGCGGCGGCCCGCCGCACGTGCGGCCGCCGGGCGCTGCCGGTGAAACCGTGCGCGACGACGGTGACCGGCACCCGCCCGGCCGCGTTTTCGGTCACCTCCGCGCCGCAGTCCGCGGGCTCGTACACCGCCTCGACGGCGACCCCGTCCGCCGCCAGCAGCACCACCCGTTCGGCCCCCTCGGCGAACCCTTCCCGGCCTGCGGGGACTCCGGCCTGCGGGGCTCGTCGGGAGTCGCCGTCCGGCCCTGCCCCGGCATCCTCCGTACCGCCGCGGGCCGGGGTCCGGGAGGCGGCCCGGGAGGCGGCCGGGCGGCCGTCGCGCCCTGACGTAGGCGTACTCATGTGGGTTATTGTGCTCGGAAGAGGACTCGGGCAGCGACGCCCCCGGGTCCTTTCGTGCTTTCCGGCACGTTGTATACGACCGGGTCTCCGGTCGCGTCCTCGCTCCGGGAGGCCGGCGGTCCCCAGGGCGCGGGGGTCGTGGACGTATCCGTACGCAGTGCCGCATGTCCGTCCGGCGCGCCACTCCGGACGGACCCCCTCTCGCAGGGAACCGAGGAGGAACCGACGTCATGGGCGACCGATCCAACCCCCACCATCCGAGCTGCCGAGACTCCCGCCACCGGGCGGGTGAGCGCCGATGAGCTCCCTGCTGCTGCTCACCAACGCCCTCCAGCCCTCCACCGAGGTGCTGCCCGCACTGGGGCTGCTCCTCCACCAGGTCCGCGTCGCCCCCGCCGAGGCGCCCGCCCTCGTCGACACCCCGGGCGCGGACGTCATCCTGATCGACGGCCGCCGCGACCTGCCGCAGGTCCGCGGCCTCTGCCAGTTGCTGCGCTCCACCGGCCCCGGCAGCCCGCTGGTCCTCGTCGTCACCGAGGGCGGCCTGGCCGCCGTCACCGCCGACTGGGGCGTCGACGACGTGCTGCTCGACACCGCCGGACCCGCCGAGGTGGAGGCCCGGCTGCGGCTGGCCATGGGCCGGCGGCAGATCACCACCGACGCCTCCCCCATGGAGATCCGCAACGGCGACCTCTCCGTGGACGAGGCCACCTACAGCGCCAAGCTCAAGGGCCGCGTCCTCGACCTCACCTTCAAGGAGTTCGAGCTGCTGAAGTACCTGGCGCAGCACCCGGGCCGGGTCTTCACCCGCGCCCAGCTCCTCCAGGAGGTCTGGGGCTACGACTACTTCGGCGGCACCCGCACCGTCGACGTGCACGTACGGCGGCTGCGCGCCAAGCTCGGCCCCGAGCACGAGTCGCTGATCGGCACCGTCCGCAACGTCGGCTACCGCTTCGTCACCCCGGAGAAGCCGGAGGCCAAGGAGAAGGCGGCCAAGGAGCAGGCACAGGAGGCGGCGGCCGCGAAGGTCCGCGAGTCCCGCGCCGCCGCCGCGTCCGGGCGGACGACGGCCCGGGGCTGAGCCCTCCCCGCAGCCGCTCCGCCCGTCTCCCGGCCGCCCCGCCCGGCGGCCCGGGCAGGCGGGCGGAAGCGGCGCCCGGGCCCGGTACCGAAGGCCGGACAGCCCCTTAGGGAGCGGCCTCGACCCGCGTAGACTGCCGCCGTGGCCAAGGTGACGCGGGACGACGTGGCGCGACTGGCGGGGACATCGACCGCCGTCGTGAGCTACGTGATCAACAACGGACCCCGGCCGGTCGCCCCGGCCACCAGGGAGCGGGTACTCGCCGCGATCAAGGAGCTGGGCTACCGGCCCGACCGGGTGGCCCAGGCGATGGCCTCCCGCCGCACCGACCTCGTCGGCATGATCGTGCCCGACGCCCGGCAGCCCTTCTTCGCGGAGATGGCGCACGCCGTGGAACAGGCCGCCGCCGAGCGCGGAAAGATGGTCCTGGTCGGCAACTCCGACTACCTCGACGAGCGCGAGGTCCACTACCTCCGCGCCTTCCTCGGTATGCGGGTCTCCGGCCTGATCCTGGTCAGCCAGGGTCCGAGCGAGACCGCCGCCGCCGAGATAGAGGCGTGGGACGCCCGGGTGGTCCTGCTGCACCGCCGCCCCGACGCCATCGACGACGTGGCCGTCGTCACCGACGACGTGGGCGGCGCCCAGCTCCTCACCCGCCACCTCCTGGAACACGGCGTCCCCTACGTCGCCTGCCTCGGCGGCACCCCCAGCACCCCTTCGGTCGGTGACCCGGTCTCCGACCACGTGGAGGGCTGGCGCCGCGCCATGGCGGAGGCGGGCCACACCACGGAGGGCCGCCTCTTCCAGGCCCCCTACAACCGCTACGACGCCTACGAGGTCGGCCTCACCCTCCTCGCGGGCCCCGACCGGCCCCCGGCCATCGTCTGCGCCACCGACGACCAGGCGATAGGGGTGCTGCGGGCCGCCCGCGAACTGCGCGTCGACGTGCCCGGGGAACTGCTCGTCGCCGGTTTCGACGATGTCAAGGAGGCCGGTCTCACCGATCCGCCGCTGACCACGGTCGCCTCCGACCGCACGGCGATGGCGCGGGCCGCCGTCGACCTCGTCCTGGACGACGCGCTGCGCGTGGCCGGATCCCGGCGTGAGCGGCAGAAGGTGTTCCCCTCGCGCCTGGTGGTGCGGCGGTCCTGCGGCTGCTCGTGAGGGTGTGAGCCCGGGCCGCGCGGGCATCCGCCCGCCCCCGGCCGCCGGCCCTCGTACCGGGCATACAGGATTCTCCCCCGCTTCTCAGTCCGTTCTCAGCTCCCTCTCATCCGGGAGCCGGATCGTCGTAGACATGACGGAGAACCACCGCCACGACGGCGCCCCCAGCGAGTACCCGACCACCGAGTACCCGGCCACGTACCCCGAGCCGCAGGCCCCGTACGCGTACGGGGCGCCCCCCGAGGGGGCCGGTGGGGCGGCGGCCTGGCCGCCGCCGCCCACCCGTCCGCCGCACACCCCGCGCCACCGGCGCCGCCTGCGCGGCCCGGCCGGGCTGCTGGCCGCGGTCGCGGTGGCCGCGGCGGCGATCGGCGGCGGCACGGCGTACGCCTTCCAGGAGCTGACGGGCGGCGGGGCCGACGGCTCGGACTCACCGGTGAACGGGACCACCGTGGCCGCCTCCAGCAAGGGCACGGTGGCCGGGGTCGCCGAGGCGGTCGGGCCGAGCATCGTGGAGGTCAAGGCGGCCGGCTCCTCGGGCCAGTCGACCGGTTCCGGCGTGATCATCAGCGAGGACGGCGAGATCGTCACCAACAACCACGTGGTCTCCGGCGCCTCCCAGGTGCGGGTGGCCACCAGCGACGGCAAGACGTACAGCGCCGAGGTGGTCGGGACGGACAGTTCCAAGGACCTGGCGCTGCTCGAGGTCCAGGGCGCCTCCGGTCTGACGGCCGCCTCGCTCGGCGACTCGGACGAGGTGGCCGTCGGGGACGACGTGGTGGCCATCGGCTCGCCCGCCGGGCTGACCGGGACCGTGACCAGCGGCATCGTCTCCGCCCTCGACCGGGACGTGACCGTCTCCCGGGACGAGAGCCAGGGCGGCAGCGGGCAGGGCGGCGGCCGTGAGTGGCCCTTCGAGTACGGCGGCGAGCAGTTCAACGGCGAGACCGGCGAGCGCACCACCACCTACCAGGCGATCCAGACCGACGCCTCGCTCAACCCCGGCAACTCCGGCGGTGCCCTGATCAACATGGACGGCGAGATCATCGGCATCAACTCGGCGATGTACTCGGCCGGTTCCTCGCAGGGACAGTCCTCCGACGCCGGCAGCGTCGGCCTCGGCTTCGCCATCCCCGTCAACGACCTCAAGGCCGACCTCGACACGCTGCGCTCCGGCTCCCGGCAGTGACGGGCGCGCGCCGCCCGGCGCGTGCGAGGCTGGCCGCACCCGCCCACCGACCCCCAGGGAGCCCGCCATGCCGGCCGCCGAACCCCAGGACCAGGACCACGAGCAGCGCGTCCTGATCGTCGACGACGAGCCCGCGGTCCGCGACGCGCTCCGCCGCAGCCTCGCCTTCGAGGGGTACGGCACGGAGGTCGCCGTCGACGGCCTCGACGCGCTGGAGAACGTGGCCTCCTACCGGCCCGACCTGGTCGTGCTGGACATCCAGATGCCCCGGATGGACGGGCTGACGGCGGCCCGGCGGATCCGGGCCGCCCAGAACACCGTGCCGATCCTCATGCTGACCGCCCGCGACACCGTCGGCGACCGCGTCACCGGCCTCGACGCGGGCGCCGACGACTACCTGGTCAAGCCCTTCGAGCTGGACGAGCTGTTCGCCCGCGTCCGCGCTCTGCTCCGCCGCTCCGCGTACGCCGCCGAACCGGCCGACTCCGGCCCCGGCGAGGACGTGCTGGCCTTCGCCGACCTGCGGATGGACCTGAACACCCGCGAGGTGCTGCGCGGCAACCGGCCCGTCGAGCTGACCCGCACCGAGTTCACCCTGCTGGAGATGCTGCTCGCCCACCCGCGCCAGGTGCTGACCCGCGAGCAGATCCTGAAGGCCGTCTGGGGCTTCGACTTCGAGCCGACCTCCAACTCCCTCGACGTGTACGTGATGTACCTGCGCCGCAAGACCGAGGCGGGCGGTGAGCCGCGCCTGGTGCACACCGTGCGCGGCGTCGGGTACGTGCTGCGCTCCGGGAGCGGCGAGTGAGACGGCTCGGCGCGCTGCCGCTGCGGGCCCGCCTCGCCCTGCTGGTGGCGACGGCCGTGGCACTGGCGGTCGCCGCCGTCTCGGTCGCCTGCTGGTTCGCGGTGCGCGGCAAGCTGTACGACGAGATCGACGCCCAACTGGAGGCGCAGAACCAGCCGCAGCCCACCGCTGCTTTGCGCGACCTGCTCGCCGACTGCCCGAGCGAGCCGGCGCCGTCGGGCCCCGGCGACTTCGGCCGCGCCCAGCCCGAGCTGTACCTCCAGCTCGTCACCGCCGACGGCCGGGTCTGCGTCGCCGAGGTGTCCGCCGGGGTGGTCGAGCCCGACGCGGCCGACCTCGCGGTGGCCGCCGCCGGGCCCGGGACCGGCGCCGAGCCCCACGACGCGACGGCCGCCGACGGCACGGAGGTCCGCGTCCTGGCCGCCCCCGCCCTCGGCAAGGGCCCGCCCCCGGCGCACTTCCGGAACACCGCGATCGTCTACGCGTACTCGCTGGAGGAGACCCGGGCCACCCTGGACGACCTGGCGCTGCTGCTCCTCCTCGTCTCCGGCGTCGGGGTGCTCGGGGCGGGCGGGGCCGGGCTGTGGATCGCCCGGTCGGGGCTCAGGCCCGTGGACCGGCTGACCGAGGCCGTCGAGCAGGTGGCCCGCACCCGGGACCTGACGGTCCGCATCCCGGTCGACGGGGACGACGAGATCGCCCGGCTCTCCGCCTCGTTCAACGCGATGACCAGCGCGCTCGCCGACTCCCACGACCTCCAGCAGCAGCTGATCGCCGACGCCGGGCACGAGCTGCGCACCCCGCTGACCTCGCTGCGGACCAACATCGAACTGCTGGCCCGCAGCGAGCGCACCGGCCGGGCGCTGCCCGCCGGGGACCGGGCCGCGCTGCTCGACTCGGTGAAGGCGCAGATGACCGAGTTGGCCTCGCTCATCGGCGACCTCCAGGAGCTGTCCCGCAGCGACGGCGCGCAGCAGGGCGGCCTGGAGGTGGTCGCCTTCCACGAGACGACGGCGACCGCGCTGCGGCGGGCCCGGCTGCGCGGCCCGGAGGTGACCTTCACCGCCGACCTGGCGCCCTGGTACGTCCGCTGCCGTCCGGCCGCCCTGGAGCGGGCCGTGGTCAACATCCTCGACAACGCGGTGAAGTTCAGCCCGCCCGGCGGCACCGTCGACCTCCGTCTCCACCGGGGCGAACTGACCGTCCGCGACCGGGGCGCCGGCATCCCCGAGGACGAGCTCCGCCACGTCTTCGACCGGTTCTGGCGTTCCCCGTCCGCCCGCTCCCTGCCCGGTTCCGGCCTCGGCCTGTCCATCGTCGCCCGCACCGCCGAACAGTGCGGCGGCCGGGTCGCCGTCGAACGGGCCGAGGGCGGCGGCACCCTGGTCCGGCTGATCCTGCCCGGGGCTCCTTCGCCGCCGCCGGGGACGCGGCGGGCGGGCGACGAGGACGAGGAGGACGACCAGGCGCCTGGCACGGGCGGCTCCGGCGCGTGACGCGCGCCCCTCGCCTTCCGCCCCGCCCCTACTTCCCGACCCGCATCCCCGCCCCCGTCAGCCGCACCACGATGCCGTCCGGCTCCACCCGCACGTCACGCAGGCGGACGTCGCCCTCGCCCGGGAGTTCGGGGAGGGTGAAGCCGAGGGTGAGGCGGTCGGCGAGCTGGGGGCGGGTGAGGTCGGTGAGGGCGTCGAGCAGGCCGGGGTCGACACCGAGACGGCGCAGCACGTCGGGGTGGGCGGCGGCGAGGTCGACCAGGTTGACGGCGAGGAGGTCCTCGACGACGGCGGGGGTGCCGAGCAGGTCGGCCAGCTCGCGGTCGTCGGCGAGGGCGGCGCGGATCCGGGAGTCGGGGACGCCGAGGGCGTGCACGATCGAGGGGACCGAGAACAGGGCCTTGGCCCTGGCGCTCCGGTCCGCCAGCTTCTCCAGACCGCTCGGGGTGAGGTGGAGGCCGTCTCCGGGGCCGGTGCCGGGCCGGAAGGTGGCGAGGTCGCCGATGTCCACCCGCATCCCGGTGACCTCGGTGGCGACGCCCCGGTCGCCGTCGCGGCGGATCAGCGCGTCGGCGCGCAGGGCCAGTTCGCGGCCGGCCACGGGCAGGGTGCCGCGGGCGAGGACGCGGTCGGTGCCCTTGCCGGTGAAGGTCACCTGGGAGGCGCCGAGTTCGCGGCCGAGGTCGTCGAAGGAGAGCCGGACCTCACCGTCGATCCCCCCGATGTCGGCGCCGTCGACACCGGTCAGGCCCTCGCCGGACATCCGGACGTCGTGGCCGGTGGCGGAGACCTCGGCGAGCGAGACCCGTCCGGCGGCGACGTCGGGCACGGTGAGGTGGACGGTGTCGAGGCGGCGGGCGGCGGCCTGGGTGAGGAAGGGGAAGCCGTCGATGTCGACCTCGGGGGCGGCGGCGAGGTTCATCGACCGCTTCAGCGACTCCTCCGCCTTGTTCTCGGCGTAGAGGACGGCCCAGCGGTCGACGAGAGTGAGGAGGGCGGCGACGACGAGCACGCCGGCGGCGACCCTGGCGCCCCGGCCGAGGGTGCCGAAGGCCCGCCGGGCGGGGCCGCGCCCGCGCGCCCGGCGCCGGGACCCGGGGGCCGTCGGGGGCGCCTGGTACTCCGGGGTCCCGCCCGTCTCGAAGGCGTCGAAGGCGTCCGGTTCCCTCTGGAGGAAGGTGTCCGCGGCCCGGTCGTCGAGCCCGGCGAGCTGCTCGTAGGGGTTGTCCCATTCCGGGTTGGCGCCGTACGGACCGTAGCGGGGCCCGGGCGGGCCGGGGGTCTGCCGTCCGGCGGTGGGGGGCTCCTCGTCGTACGCCGGGACCTGCGGTGAACGGTCGGTGTCCTGAGTCATGCGGTGGGGGGAACGCATCGCGTCATCCCACCACGGCCCCCGCCACCACCCGCAACCTCGATGCCCGGTCCGGCGGGCGGTGCGAGGTTTCCCACACCCCGGCGCGCGGCGGGGACCGCGCGCCGGGGTGTGGCCCGGGCGTGGGTCAGCCGCCCACGCGGCGCTTGTTCCAGACGTCGAAACCGACGGCGGCGAGCAGCACCAGGCCCTTGATGACCTGCTGCCAGTCGGTACCGACCCCGACGAGGTTCATGCCGTTGTTGAGGACGCCGAGGACCAGACCGCCGATGATGGCGCCCAGCACGGTGCCGACGCCGCCGCTCATCGAGGCGCCTCCGATGAACGCGGCGGCGATGGCCTCCAGTTCGAAGTTGATGCCCGCCTTGGGGGAGGCGGCGTTGAACCGGGCGGCGAAGACCAGCCCGGCGAGCGCGGCGAGCATGCCCATGTTGAGGAAGACCGCGAAGGTGACCCGCTTGTCCTTGACGCCGGAGAGCTTGGCGGCGCCGAGGTTCCCGCCGATCGCGTAGACGTGGCGGCCGGCGACCGCGTTGCGCATCACGTAGCCGAAACCGACGAGGAGCACGGCGAGGATCAGCAGGACCACCGGGGCGCCCTTGTAGCTGGCGAGCAGCAGGGTGGCGATGAGGATGACCGCGACCAGGGCGGCCAGCTTCAGCGCGAAGAGGGCCGGCGGGACCTCCTGGAGGGAGAACTCCCGCTGGCGGCGCCGGTCGCGGACCTCCTGGACGATCACGAACACGACCAGCACGAGCCCGAGCAGGAGCGTCAGGTTGTGGTAGTTGGTCTGCGGGCCCACCTCGGGCAGGAAGCCGTTGGCCGCCTTCTGGAGGCCGGAGGGGAACGGCCCCATGGTCTGCCCGTCGAGGACGATCTCCGTCAGCCCCCGGAAGAGCAGCATCCCGGCGAGGGTCACGATGAACGACGGGATGCCGATGTAGGCGATGAAGAAGCCTTGCAGGGCTCCGGCGGCGGCGCCCATCAGCAGGGTGATCGCCACCGCGGCCGGCCAGGGTATCTGCTGCTGCACCATGAGCACCGCGGCGACCGCGCCGACCAGGGCCGTCAGTGAACCCACCGACAGGTCGATGTGGCCCGCGATGATGACGATCATCATCCCGATGGCGAGGATGAGGATGTAGCTGTTCTGGAGGACCAGGTTGGAGACGTTGCGCGGCAGCAGGAGGTCGCCGCCGGTCCAGACCTGGAACAGGACGACGATCAGTCCGAGCGCGAACAACATCCCGTACTGGCGGGAGTTCCGCCGGACGGCGTCCCGCAGGAGCGCGCCGACGCCCCGGCCCTCGCCGCGTCCCCCGGCGCCCGCCGGCGCCTCGGGCCTGGTGGTCACTTCGCTGCTCATGGGTGGTGCCCTTCGCTGGGGTCGGTGCCGGCGGCGGCGGCCGGGGCGGACGGGTCGCGCGTCATGTGGCGCATGAGGACTTCCTGGGTGGCGTCGGCGCGGGCCACCTCGCCGGTCAGCCGCCCGGCGGCCATGGTGTAGACGCGGTCGCACATGCCGAGGAGTTCGGGCAGCTCGGAGGAGATCATCAGGATCGCCTTGCCCTCGGCGGCGAGCCGGTCGATCACCCCGTAGATCTCGAACTTGGCGCCGACGTCGACGCCGCGCGTCGGCTCGTCCAGGATCAGCACGTCGGGTCCGGCGAGGACCCACTTGCTCAGCACGATCTTCTGCTGGTTGCCGCCGGAGAGGCGGCCGGCCGCCTCCAGCACGTCGGGCGTCTTGATGTTCATGACCCGCCGGTACTCCTCGGCGACCCGCCGCTCCCGGTGGGCGTCGACGATGCCGCCCCGGGCCAGGCTCGGCAGCGAGGAGAGCGAGATGTTGCGGGCCACGGTGTCGCCGAGGTCGAGCCCGTACCGCTTGCGGTCCTCGGTGACGTACGCGAGGCCGCGGGCGACCGCCTCCGGGACGGTGCGGGTGCGGATCTCGCGGCCGTCCTTGTGCACGGTGCCGCGCTCGTACCGTCCGTAGGAGCGGCCGAAGACGCTCATCGCCAGTTCGGTGCGGCCCGCGCCCATCAGTCCGGCGAGGCCGACGATCTCGCCCCGGCGGACCGTGAGCGAGACGCCGTCCACGACCCTGCGGTGCTGGTCGACGGGGTGGCGGACGGTCCAGTCGCGGAGTTCCAGCGCCGGTTCGCCCTCGCGCGGCCCCTCGTACGGGGTGCGTTCGGGGAAGCGGCTGCCGAGGTCGCGGCCGACCATGCCGCGGATGACGCGCTCCTCGGTGGTCTCCGGGGCGCTCACGTCGAGGGTCTCCACCGAGCGGCCGTCGCGGAGCACGGTGACCGAGTCGGCGACCTCGGAGATCTCGTTGAGCTTGTGCGAGATGATGATCGAGGTGATGCCCTGCTCCTGCAACTCCTTCATCAGCCGCAGAAGTTGGGCGCTGTCCTCGTCGTTGAGGGCGGCCGTCGGCTCGTCCAGGATGAGCAGCCGCACATCCTTGGCCAGCGCCTTGGCGATCTCCACCAACTGCTGCTTGCCGACCCCGATGTCACTGACCCGGGTGCGCGGGTGCTCGTCGAGGCCGACCCGGCGCAGCAGGCGGGCGGCGTCGCTGAGCGCCCGGTCCCAGTCGATGATCCCGCGCCGGGACGGCTCGTTGCCGAGGAAGATGTTCTCGGCGATCGACAGGTGCGGGACGAGGGCCAGCTCCTGGTGGATGATGACGATCCCGCGCCGCTCACTGGCCCGGATGTCCTTGAACCGGCACTCCTCGCCGTCGAAGAGCACCTGGCCCTCGTAACTGCCGTGGGGGTGCACGCCGGAGAGGACCTTCATCAGGGTCGACTTGCCCGCGCCGTTCTCCCCGCAGAGCGCGTGGATCTCGCCGCGCCGCACGGAGAGGCTGACGTCGGCCAGCGCCGTGACGCCGGTGAAGCGCTTGACGATGGAGCGCATCTCCAGGACCGTCCCGGAGCCGGTCCCGGGCTCGGCCTCCGGGGCGGAGCTCATCCCAGGTCCTTGGCGTCGAGGAAGCCGGAGTCGACCAGCAGTTCCCGGTAGTTGGACTTGTCGACGCTGACCGGCTCCAGCAGGTGCGCGGGCACGACCTTCTCGCCGTTGTCGTACGTCTTGTCGTCGTTGATCTCCGGGTCGTCGCCGCCGAGCACCGCGTCGACCATCTCGGCGGCCACCCTGGCGAGCTCGCGGAAGTCCTTGTAGACGGTCTGGGTCTGCTCCCCCGCGATGATCGACTTCACCGACGAGACCTCGGCGTCCTGCCCGGTGACGACCGGCAGCGGCTTGCCCTTCGACCCGTAGTCGTCCGACTTCAGTGCCGACAGGATGCCGATCGAGATGCCGTCGTACGGCGAGAGGACCGCGTCCACCCGCTCCTTGGAGTAGGCCGAGGTCAGCAGGTCGTCCATCCGCTTCTGCGCGGTACCGCCGTCCCAGCGCAGCGTGGTGACCTGGTTGAGGCTGGTCTGCCGGGAGCGGACGACGAGCTGCTTCTTGTCCAGGTACGGCTTGAGGACCTCCATCGCGCCGTTGAAGAAGTAGCGGGTGTTGTTGTCGTCGTTGGACCCGGCGAACAGCTCGATGTTGTACGGGCCCTTGTCCGCCCCGCCCTTGTCCAGACCCAGCTTCTCCACCAGGTACTCGCCCTGGAGGCGGCCGACCTTCTCGTTGTCGAACGAGGCGTAGTAGTCGACGTGCGGGGAACCGAGGATGAGGCGGTCGTAGGAGATGACGGGGATGTCGGCGTCGGCGGCCTGCTGGAGGACGTTGGAGAGCGCCTCGCCGTTGATCGCGGCGATGACCAGGGCGTCCACGCCCTGCGTGATCATGTTCTCGATCTGCGCGACCTGCTGGTCCGGGTCGTCCTCGCCGTACTGGAGGCTGGTGCGGTAGCCGGCCTTCTCCAGGATCTTGGTCATGTTCCGCCCGTCGGCGATCCAGCGCTCGGACGACTTGGTGGGCATCGCCACCCCGATGGTCTGCTTCTTCTCCCCCTTCTCCTCCTTGCTTCCGCCCGTGCTGTTCTGGCCGCACGCGGTCAGCAGGAGGGCGCAGCAGGCGGTCACCGCTGCGGCGGTGGTGGCGGCTCGGGCCTTCGTCATGTTTCTCCCTGGCAATCCCGTGGTCGGGGCGGTGGGCGTGGGGAGGCGCGCGGGCGCGGGAGGCGCCGCGCACGCCGGGTCTGCCGGGTCGTCGTCCCTCTCCTGGCAGGCACGCACGATTGTTAGCGCTCACACAGTGGTGATACAAGATGGGGGATAGGCTTTTTCAGCATTGACACCCGTCGTGATCCGGCCGGATCGCGCCCGTTCCGACGAGAGGGAGGCCGCGTGGCCCGGTCCGCGGAAGTCTCCCGCCCGCCGACGATGGCCGACGTGGCCCGCGAGGCGGGGGTCTCCCACCAGACGGTCTCCCGCGTCCTGAGCGGCCACCCGCACGTACGCGAGGCCACCCGCGCCCAGGTCACCGCCGCCGTCGACCGGCTCGGCTACCGCCGCAACCCGGCCGCCCGCGCCCTGGTCACCCGCCGCACCCGCACCCTGGGCGTCGTCGCCGTCAACACCACGCTCTACGGTCCCGCCAGCACCATGGCCGGACTCCACGAGGCCGCCCGCGACGAGGGGTACCTGGTCTCCGCCGTCACCCTGCGCGGCGACGGGCGGCAAGGGCTGAGGGACGCCGTCGACCACCTCTCCTCCTGGGGCGTGGAAGGCGTCGTCGCGCTCACCCCGCAACGGGTCACCGGCCAGGCCCTGGCCCGCCTCGACGCGCCGTTCCCCGTGGTCAGCGTCGAGGGCGGGGACCAGCTCGGCCTGCCCGCCGTCTCGCTCGACCAGGAACGGGGCGCCCGGATGGTCACCGAGCACCTGCTCGCCGCCGGGCACACCACCGTCTGGCACATCGCCGGACCCGACGGCTGGTCCGAGAGCGAGGCGCGCACCGCCGGGTGGCGTGCCGTCCTGGCCGAGCGCGGCATCACCCCGCCGCCCGTGCTCCAGGGCGACTGGAGCCCGCTCTCCGGCTACCGGGCCGGACAGGAACTGGCCGGGCACGTACTCTCCGGCCAGGACCCCGGAGTCACCGCGGTCTTCGTCGCCAACGACCAGATGGCACTGGGGGCGCTGCGCGCGTTGCGCGAGGCCGGGGTGCGGACCCCTGAGCGGGTGGCCGTCGCCGGGTTCGACGACATCCCCGAGGCCGAGTTCTTCCCGCCTCCCCTCACCACTGTCCGGCAGGACTTCACCTCCATCGGGCGGCGCAGCATCCGGCTCCTCGTCGACCACATCGAGGGACGGGCCGGCGGGGCCGAGCACCTGCTCGTCGCCCCCCAGCTCATCGTGCGCGCCAGCACCCGGGGCACCGCCGAACTCTGACCGCGAACGCGGGCCGGGCTCCCGCCCCCCGGGCACCGGCGCGGGCCGGGCCCGGCCCGCGCCGGTGCCGCGTCCCCCCACGGCTTCGGCTGCCCTGGAACGCCGGGCGGCTGGACCGGGCCCGGTCCGCGTCGCCGCCCGCCCGCGCGGCACCCTCGAACGCCGGACGGACCGGACCCGGCCCCCACCGCCGCCGCTGCCGCCCCGCCCCGCCCCACCGTCCCGGTGGCCCCGGACGCCGGACCGGCCGGACGCGCCGGACCCGTGCCCGCCTCCCCGGGGCACATCCTTCGACCGCCCAAGTGCCCTCAGGCGCGCACCGGAAGGGGCGGGCGACACGGGTCCACCGGAAACTCGGGCCGCCGCGCACACCACGTCCGGCGTCGAGGAGGGGCTACGGCCCGGGGCCGGGCGGCCGAGCCCGTCCGGCGTTCGGGGACGTCCGGACCAGCGGTGCCACGGGAGCGGCGGCACGCGCCTGCGGCCGGATCCAGCCCGCCCGGGGCCTGCGGGCGGACTCCGCCCGGCCCTTGAGGGCGAAACCTTGCCGCACCCCTCTTGCCGCCCGCCAATGTGAGCGCTAACAATCATGCGGGTACGCCGCCGCTGCCAGCGAGACCCTGGAGGCCCGTCCCGTGACCACCCCCGCACCCCTCGCCGCTCCGGGCGCCCCCGGCGCCCCCTGCACCATCGGTGTCGACTTCGGCACGCTCTCCGGGCGGGCCGTGGTGGTCCGGGTGCGGGACGGGAAGGAGTTGGGAACGGCCGTCCACACCTACCGGCACGGAGTGATCGACCGTCACCTGCCGGGCACCGGCGCCGTGCTCCCGCCGGACTGGGCGCTCCAGCATCCCGAGGACTGGCGGGACGTCCTGCGTGTCGCCGTCCCGGAGGCGGTGGCCGCGGCCGGCGTCGACCCGGGCCAGGTCGTGGGCATCGGCACGGACTTCACGGCCTGCACGGTGCTGCCCGCCACCGCCGACGGCACCCCGCTCGCCCTGCTGCCGGCGTGGGCGCGACGCCCGCACGCGTGGCCCAAGTTGTGGAAGCACCACGCGGCCCAGGACCAGGCCGACCGGCTGAACGCGCTGGCGCACGAGCGCGGGGAGCCGTGGATCGGGCGGTACGGGGGCCGGATCTCGGCCGAGTGGCAGTACGCGAAGGCCCTTCAGGTGCTGGAGGAGGACCCCGAGGTCTACGCGGCCTGCGTGCGGTGGATCGAGGCGGCCGACTGGATCGTCTGGCAGCTCACCGGCGCCGAGTCCCGCAACGCCTGCACCGCCGGGTACAAGGGCATCCACCAGGACGGCACGTACCCCTCCTCCGAGTTCCTGGCCGCGCTGCACCCGCGGTTCGCCGACTTTCCCGCGACCCGCCTCGCCCATCCGCTCTCCGCGCTCGGCGGCCACGCGGGCGGCCTGACCGCCGAGGCCGCCGCCTGGACGGGCCTGCCCGAGGGCACCGCGGTCGCCGTCGGCAACGTCGACGCGCACGTCACGGCCCCCGCCGCCGGCGCGGTGGAGAACGGCCGCCTGCTCGCCATCATGGGCACTTCCACCTGCCACGTCCTCAGCGGCCCGGACCTCGCCGAGGTCCCGGGGATCTGCGGTGTGGTGGACGGCGGCATCGTCCCGGGCGCCTACGGCTACGAGGCCGGGCAGAGCGCCGTCGGCGACATCTTCGCCTGGTGGCTGCGGCAGGGCCTGCCCGAGGAGTACCGGGCCGAGGCCGAGGCCGCCGGGGAGGACGCGCACGCGTACCTGACCCGGCTGGCGGCCGCCCAGCCGGTCGGCGCCCATGGGCTGGTGGCCCTGGACTGGATGAACGGCAACCGCTCGACCCTGGTCGACCACCACCTCTCCGGCGTCCTCGCGGGCCTGACCCTGGACACCCGCCCCGAGGACGTCTACCGCGCCCTGCTGGAGGCCACCGCATACGGCACCCGCGTCATCGTGGAGGCGTTCGAGCAGGGCGGGGTCCCGGTCGAGGAGTTCATCGTCGCGGGCGGGCTGAAGAAGAACCCGCTGCTCATGCAGATCCACGCCGACGTGCTGCGCCGCCCCGTCTCGCTGGCCGGCTCCGACCAGGGCCCGGCGCTCGGCTCCGCCATCCACGCCGCCGTCGCGGCCGGCGCCCACCCGGACGTACGGGTGGCGGCCGCCGCCATGGGCAGCGTCGAGCGGGCCGCGTACCTCCCCGACCCGGGCCGGGCGGACGCCTACGACGCGCTGTTCGCCGAGTACCGCGCCCTGCACGACCACTTCGGCACCGGCCCCGACCTGCTTCTGCACCGCCTGCGCCGCGTCCGCAACGCGGCCCGTACCGGCTACACCGCCTGAGCCTTCCTTCCGTACCCGCCCGAGGAGCACACCGCCATGACGCCGCCCGCACCGCCCGAGTCCGAGATCTGGTTCCTCACCGGCAGCCAGTCCCTCTACGGCGAGGAGACCCTGGCCCAGGTCACCGCGCAGTCCCGCGAGATCTGCCGGACTCTCGCCGAGCGCACCGCCCTCCCCGCCCGCCTGGTCTGGAAGCCGGTCCTCGCCGACGCCGCCGCGATCCGCCGGGTCTGCCTCGACGCGGAGGCCGACGACCGCTGCGCGGGCCTGATCGCCTGGATGCACACCTTCTCCCCGGCCAAGATGTGGATCTCCGGTCTGGACGCCCTGCGCAAGCCCCTGCTCCACCTGCACACCCAGGCCAACCAGGCGCTCCCCTGGGCCACCATCGACATGGACTTCATGAACCTCAACCAGGCCGCGCACGGGGACCGCGAGTTCGGGCACGTGCAGACCCGGCTCGGGGTGGCCCGCAAGACGGTGGCCGGGCACGTCGAGGACCCGGCCGTCGGCGCCCGCGTCGAGTCCTGGGCGCGAGCGGCGGCGGGGCGGGCGGAGCTGGCGACGCTGCGGCTGGCCCGGTTCGGCGACAACATGCGGGACGTCGCGGTGACCGAGGGCGACAAGGTCGAGGCCCAGCGCCGCTTCGGGGTCTCCGTCAACGCCTACGCGGTGAACGACCTGGCCGCCGCCGTCGACGGGGCCGAGGAGGCCACCGTGGACGCGCTGGTGGAGGAGTACGGCGACCTGTACTCCCTCGCCGACGAGCTGCGGCCGGGCGCGCCCCGCCATGACTCCCTGCGGTACGCGGCCCGGATCGAGGCGGGGCTGCGCGCCTTCCTCACCGAGGGCGGCTTCCACGCCTTCACCACCAACTTCGAGGACCTGGGCGGCCTGCGCCAGCTCCCCGGCCTGGCCGTGCAGCGGCTGATGGCCGACGGCTACGGCTTCGGCGGCGAGGGCGACTGGAAGACCTCGGTGCTGCTGCGCACCCTGAAGGTGATGGGGGACGGGCTCCCCGGGGGCACCTCCTTCATGGAGGACTACACGTACGACCTCACGCCCGGCCAGGAGGTGATCCTCGGGGCGCACATGCTGGAGGTCTGCCCCTCGCTGACCGGCTCCCGCCCGTCCTGCGAGATCCATCCGCTGAGCATCGGCGGGCGCGAGGACCCGGTCCGGCTCGTCTTCGACGCCGATCCGGGCGCGGCCGTCGTCGTCGGCCTCGCCGACCTCGGCGACCGCTTCCGGCTGGTCGCCAACGAGATCGACGTGGTCACCCCGCCGGAGCCGCTGCCCGCGCTCCCGGTGGCCCGCGCGGTCTGGCGCCCCGCCCCCGACCTGCGGACCTCCACCGAGGCGTGGCTGACGGCCGGTGCCCCGCACCACACCGTGCTGACCACCGCTCTCGGCACCGAGGCGATCGACGACCTGGCCGAAATGCTCCGTACCGAGCTGGTCGTGATCGACGCGGACACCCGTATCCGCACGTTCGTCCGCGAACTGCGCTGGAACCAGGCGTACCACCGCCTGGCCCTGCCGCTGTGACCGCCACCGCGCGGGCCGCCCTGCGCCGCGAGGTGCTGGAGGCCAACCTGCGCATCCCCGCCACCGGCCTCGCCACCCTCACCTGGGGCAACGTCAGCGGGGTCGACCGCGAGGCCGGCGTCTTCGTCATCAAGCCGTCCGGTGTGCCGTACGAGCGGCTGACCGAGCACGACCTGGTCGTGGTGGCGTTGGACGACGGCCGGGTGGTCGAGGGCACCCTGCGCCCCTCCACCGACACCGAGACGCACCGCTGTCTCTACCGCGCCTTTCCGACCATCGGCGGCGTCACCCACACCCACTCCACCCACGCCGTCGCCTTCGCCCAGGCCCGGCGCGCGATACCGGTGCTCGGCACCACCCACGCCGACACCTTCGACGGCCCGGTCCCGGTGACCGAGGTCCTCACCCCCGAACAGTGCGCCCGCGACTACGAGTTCCACACCGGCCAGGTCGTGGTCGACCTGCTCGACGGCGACGAGGCCCGCGCGGAGGCGGTCCCGGGCGCGCTCGTCGCCCACCACGGGCCGTTCACCTGGGGCGCCACGGCGACGGCCTCGCTGGAGCACGCGGTGGTCCTGGAGGCGGTCGCCGAGATGGCCTTGCACACCCTGGCGCTCGGCTGGGTGGAACCGCCGCAGCATCTGCTGGACCGGCATTACACGCGCAAGCACGGGCCCGGCGCGTACTACGGGAACCCGGCACCGGACGCGGCCTGACACGGGTCCTGGCACGCGTGAGGGGCGCCCACCGGACCTGCCGGGGGCGCCCCTCCTCGCGTCGTGGGCGTGAGCCCTACTTCACGATCGTGATCCGGTCCGCCTTCGGCGGGTCCAGCGGGTTGTCGGCCGAGGTGGTGGCCGTCAGGTAGTCGTTGAAGGCGGCCAGGTCGTCGGCGCCGACGAGTGGGTCGGTGCCCTCGCCGAGGGCCGCGAAGCCGTCGCCGCCGCCCGCGAGGAAGGAGTTCATCGCGACGCGGTAGGAGGCGGCCGGGTCGATCGGCTCGCCGTTCAGGCGGATGGTGTCGGCGACGACGCGGTCGGCGCCGGACTGGGTGTAGTCGAGGGTGTACGTCAGCCCCTCCGACACCTGGAGGATCTTCGGGGAGGCCTCGTTACCCCCGCTGACCTGCTGCTTCAGCGCGGTGACCAGCTGTTCGCCGGTGAGCGTGACGAGGTTGACCGTGTTGCTGAACGGCTGGACGGTGAACGCCTCGCCGTAGGTCACCACCCCGTCGCCCTCGCTGCCGGACGCCTTGTAGACCAGGTCGGAGCGGATACCGCCCGGGTTCATCAGCGCGAGGACCGCCGTGTCGTCCAGGGTCTTGGCGTGGGCCAGCTGGGCGTCGGCGATCACGTCACCGAGCGGCGACTCGGGGGTGGTCGCGCCCCGGCCGGGCAGGTCGCCGGAGATGTGGCCGACGGGCTGGGCGGCGATCGGCGCGGCCAGCTCGTTCCAGTCGGAGATCAGCCGGGTGATGTCCTCGGCCTTCGGCTGGGTCCGGGTGACGACGTGGTTGGCCGAGGAGACGCTGGTGCGGACGATGTCCTTGGTCTTCCGGTCGTAGGTCAGCGTCGTGTCGGTGTAGAGCTTGCCGAAGGACGAGGCCGAGGTGACCGTGCGCGGCTTGCCGGCCGGGTCCGGGATCGTGCAGACGTACGCCTCGTGGGTGTGGCCGGTGACGAGCGCGTCGACCTTCGGCGTGATGCCCTTGGCGATGTCGACGATCGGGCCGGAGATGCCGTCCCCGGCACCGGAGGCGTCACAGTCGTAGTTGTACGACTTGGAGGCCGGGGCCCCGCCCTCGTGGATCAGCGCCACGATCGACTTGACGCCCTTGCGCTCCAGCTCCCGCGCGTACTTGTTGACCGTCTCGACCTCGTCGTGGAACTTCAGCCCCTTGACGCCCTCGGCCGAGACGATGTCCGGCGTGCCCTCCAGGGTGACGCCGATGAACCCGATCTTGACGCCGTTCTTCTTCCACACCGTGTACGGCTTGAGGATCGGCTTGCCGGTCTTCTCGTCCGTGACGTTGGCGGCGAGGTAGGGGAAGTCGGCGCCCTTGAACTTGCGACCCTTGGTGTAGCAGCCGTCCTCGGGGTGGCAGCCGCCCTTCTGGAGACGGTTCAGCTCGGCGCGGCCCTCGTCGAACTCGTGGTTGCCGACGCCCGCGACGTCGAGCCGCATCTTGTTGAGCGCCTCGATGGTCGGCTCGTCGTGGAAGAGCCCGGAGAGCAGCGGGCTCGCGCCGACCATGTCACCGGCGGCCGCCGTGACGCTGTACGGGTTGCCCTTGCGCGCCGTGCGCAGCGAGGCCGCCAGGTACTCGGCACCGCCCGCGTCGATCGCCTTCGTCGTCCCGTCGTGCTGGTCCTCGGTGACCTGGCCGGAGGAGCCGGCCGGGGGTTCGAGGTTGCCGTGCAGGTCGTTGAAGGAGAGCAGCTGCACGTCGACGGTGCGGCCGTGGCCGTGGCCCGGCTTGCCGTGGTCGTGGCCGCCGCCGTGGCCGGACTTCCCGTGGGCCCCGGCCGGCATCGAGGCGACCAGCGCGCCGACGGCGGCCAGCGAGACGGTACCGGTCACCAGGCGCCGGGTCCGGCGTCTCGTGCGGGGTGTGGCTGACATGCGTCCCCCTGAGGGAGTGGTCTGGGATACGAGCCGCAGCCTAGAGTCAACGCGCGTAGCGCGACAGGGGGTTGCGGTTACGAGGAGGTTGCCGTCGTACGGCGCGCCACCCCGGGTGCCCGTTACGCCCCCGAATGCGGTGGCCCGGCGGCCCGCCCGCCGTACCCTCGGGACCATGACCAGCGACGCCGCGGCCCCCGTGCCCTCCCGCCAGATCCACACCACCGACGAGCTCACCGAGGACCAGGCCGCCACGGTCCTGACCCTGCTGGCCGACGCCGCCGCCGAGGACGGCCAGCAGGCCGTCTCCGAACAGGGCCGTCTCCAGCTGCGCGGCGGCCGCCGCGAGGGCGTACGCCACCTCCTGCTGACCGCCGACGGCCAGCTCGCCGGCTACGCCCAGCTGGAGGGCGCCGACCCGGTCGAGCCCCCCGCCGGCGAGCTGGTCGTCCACCCCGCGCACCGGGGCCGCGGCCACGGCCGGGCGCTGGGCACCGCCCTGCTGGAGGCCTCCGGCGGCTCGCTGCGACTCTGGGCGCACGGCGGCCACCCGGCCGCCCGCCACCTGGCGACGGTGCTGGGGATGAGCCTCTTCCGCGAGCTGCGCCAGATGCGCCGCCCCCTCTCGGTCCCGCCGCTGCACGAGTCGGCGTACCCGGAGGGCGTCACCGTCCGCACCTTCGTCCCCGGCGAGGACGACGCGGCCTGGCTCGCCGTCAACGCCGCCGCCTTCGCCCACCACCCCGAGCAGGGCTCGCTGACCCAGCGCGACCTGGACGCCCGCATGGCCGAACCGTGGTTCGACCCGAAGGGCTTCTTCCTCGCCGAGCGCGACGGCGTCCTGGCCGGCTTCCACTGGACCAAGATCCACGCCGACGAGGGCCTCGGCGAGGTCTACGTCGTCGGCGTCGCCCCGAACGCCCAGGGCTCCGGCCTCGGCAAGGCCCTCACCACCACCGGCCTCGCCCACCTCGCCGCCCAGGGCCTCCCCACCGCCATGCTCTACGTCGACGCCGACAACGAGGCGGCCGTCAGCGTCTACGAGCGGCTCGGCTTCACCACGTACGAGACGGACCTGATGTACCGCACGGAGGGGTGACCTCGCAGGCTTCCGGAAAAGCCCCGCCGTCGCCCCTCCGCCGGGCGGCGGCGGGGCTTCTCGCTGGAGAGCCGGGGGCCGCTCAACGCTGTGGACGCGCCCGTGGATCGGGCCCGCCCTCCCTCATGCGCAGGATCAGGCCGACCACGTCCGTCGAACGGGTGCCGGGAGCCAGGACCTCCTGGAGGAGGAGGCCGCGGATCGCGGCGACGGTGACGGTGGCCACGTCCCGCGCTTCCCGCGCGTCCAGCCCCTCGCGTTCCGCGAGCGAGGACAGCATCACGGTCAGGTCGTCGAGCGACTCCACGAACTCACGGAAGTCCTCCGGGCCGTACGCGGCCAGTCCGGCGACGTAGAAGAAGCCGCGCACCCGCGACAACTGCTCCGGTCTCGCGTAGGTACGCCAGATCGCCGCGACGAAATCCTCGAAGGTGCCCTGCTGGGCGGCCTCCAGAAGTTCCTCGTTGTCCCGGGACCGCTGCGCCTGGAGCACGGCGGCCAGCACGCCCGGCAGCGACCCGAAGTGGTAGCGCAGGAGGGCGTGACTGGTGTCGGCCCGGGTGGCGATCTCACGGAGCGACATCTCCGGCGGGGGCAGGGCCTCGCCGAAGGCGTCGAGAAGCCGTGCCAGGAGTCGCTCGCGCGCGCTGCCCTTGCGTTCGGAGGTTGACAGGACCACTCCCACAGTTTATCCATTAGAAAAGAATATGCCGGCGATTCCGTGTTGCTCCGCTCATGGTCGCAGTCGGCTCGCGCCCTCGGAGGATCGCTCATGGGACCTGCACGGGGGATCGGCGTGACGATCACCGACGGGTCGGCGCGCGATCCCACGGGCTCGCCTCCCCGCCGTGGCGCCAGCCGCTCCGTCACTCCCCGGCGCCCCCCTCGGACCCACCCTCGCCACCCTCGTGATCAAGGCTGGCCGAATCGTGAAGGACCTCAGATGAGCACCATGTGGCAGGGCTGCCTCGCCCACACCGACTACTTCGAGATGCGCTCCGGCGGAGGGCACGACTACGGCATCTGGGTCACCACGCCCCCGGGCTACGATCCCGCCGTGTCGCAGGCGCCTGTCGTGTACGTGCTCGACGGCAACTGGGCCGTGGGCCTGACCGCCCCCCTCATCGTCACGCAACTGGACCCCATGCAGTCGATCCGGCCCTACATCCAGGTCAGCGTGGGATACGCGGGCAAGGAGGCCGAGCACTGGGAGCGGCTGCGCAACCGGGACCTCGTACCCCCCGGCGAGCCCATCGCGAAGGAGTACGTCGACGCCGTGGAGATGAGTGTCGAGAGGGGCACGACCACGCGCGACCAGGCCGACGCCTACCTCGCCGAACTGAGCGACAGCCGCGGGGACATGTTCCTCGACTTCCTCACCGACGACCTTCACCCGCGGATCGCACGCGACTGGGGCGCGGCCCCGAGCGGGCACGGCCTCTTCGGCTACTCGTA
Organism: Streptomyces diastaticus subsp. diastaticus; assembly: GCF_011170125.1. Taxonomy (NCBI): domain Bacteria; kingdom Bacillati; phylum Actinomycetota; class Actinomycetes; order Kitasatosporales; family Streptomycetaceae; genus Streptomyces; species Streptomyces diastaticus. The sequence goes on from NZ_BLLN01000002.1 coordinate 391,139, forward strand.
CGGAGGGCTCTTCAGCCTCTACGCCTGGCTCACCCGGAGCACCTTCTTCGAGAGCGTCGGCGCGGGCAGCCCCGGCATCGTGGACGCGTCGAGCCAGGTCTTCGCCCGCCTCCGGGCCATGGGTGACGCCCTGCCCGCCACCCGGCTTCACGTGACCTTCAACGAGCGGGAGCTTCTGGGAGACATCGCGGTCTACCAGAATCTCGCGAAGAACGCGGCCACGTTCCTTCACTGCCTCATCGCCCGGGGCGGGCCCGTCACCAGCGCGCTCATGCACGAGACGCATGTGACCGGACTACAGGCGTCGTTCCTCAGCTACCTCAGGACCTGCCGAGCCCAGTAGGGCACCCTCGCGTGCGCCACTTCCCCGGTGGCAGGCGCGGGGTGCGCGAGGCCTGCGACGCCTCCCCTTCAGCGTGCCCGGTTCCGACGGCCCCGGGCGCTGAAACCCCGCCGCTCTCCGGGCCACCCAAGACCGGACAGAGCTACTCCGCACGACGTCAGCCGCACTCCTTGGCGAACGCCACCAGCCCGGCGAAGCCCGCGGGGGTGAGCGTCAGGTACGGGGCGTGCGGGGTCTTACTGTCACGCACCAGGACTTCGCCGGTGAGGGCGGCGTGCGCCGGGGCCCACTCGACGCACTCGCCAGCGTTACTCATGCTGTAGCTGGAACTTGTCCAGTCGCCCTCTGCGAAGGATGAAGTGTTCACGAATAGCATTCCTTGAGAACGGAGTTGATCAACTCTGCTGATTCTTCCAGCGGCATGGCCAACGCTCTGAGCAGATCATAGGCGTCCTCGGCGTCAGCCACCTCGTCCTGCTCCGCCAGCACGTACCCACGCGGGAATCCGTCCACATGGACAACATCTGCGCCTTCTTCGAAAGACATCAGGACGAATGGTGCGGCACCAACAGGACCTCGATACCGCCCCTCATCGCGAATGATCTGCACCCGGTGAGTGGAAGTCTCGGCAATTTGCAACAAGCGTAGGAGTTGCTCCCGCATAATCTCCTCGCTACCCACCACGTTACGAAGCACGCGCTCGTGCAGTACAAGCCATAGGCCAGTAGGTTCCTCGCGCTGCAAAATCTGCTGCCGCTCAAGTCGCGCGGTGACAAGGTCCTCCAGACCCTTGGGGCGGCCCTCCTTGAGGATGGCGGTCGCGTAGCTCCGGGTCTGCACGATCCCCGGAGCTACCACGGGGTTGAACATGCGCAGCCCGGTGGCCTTCTTTTCCAGCGCCACGTACGGCCAGAACCACGGCGGATAGGCATACCTGAGCGCGAGCCGCCACAGGCGCATGAACCTTCCGTTCCCGTGCGGGAACACCTGGTCGCACCCTTCGGCGAACTCCCGCTGCGGGACCCGGTCGCCTCGTTCGATCTTGGCGACCAGTGACTCCCCGCAGGCGACCGCCCTGCCCAGCTCGACGCGGGACATGTTCATCCGCGTGCGTTCGAGCATGACCTCGTTGCCGAAGTTCCGGAGCGGGGACAGACCCGGGTCCGTCGCGTCGTCGGGAGATAGTTCGACAGTCATAAGAACCCCCTCGAACACCGGGACAGTTGGGCCTGTCCGAGCCGACTGCCTGTTCAGCGTACCTATGTCGCGGTGACGCTGTGTTCACTATCACTCACAGCCGGGTGACCCAGTGACACCGCGAAGGAATCAACGGCATGACTCACGAACAGCAGCAGGTTCAGCCTGACCCCTGCCTCCCCTGCCAGGAACTCGCCCTCGCCGGGGCTGTCGCCAACGCCGAGTACGACTGGAGCAGGGCGACCGACTGCCGGGTGCTGATGAAGCGGCACCGGGAGTCGGGGGAATGCGCGGCGGGGCAGCCGGCGTGAGGGGGGCCGAGCCCGAGGGCGGCGAGGCGGAGTTCAACCCGTTGCTGTTTCCGCCGTGCGCCTGTCCGCGTCACCGGGGCGCCGAGGGTGAGGCCGGGGAGGGCGAGGAGTCGGCGGTGCTGCGGCAGTTGCGGGCGCGGGTGGCTGAGGAGAACGGGGCGCGGCGGTGGGTTCGGGGGCAGGGGTGACGGCGGGGGCCGTGGAGTACCTGGCCGAGACGTACGGGGGCGACGCCCGGTCGAGCGTGTTCCTGGGCGGGATCATCACCCCGACCCGGCGGCTCGCGCTCCGCTGGCTCCGGGGGCAGGCCCGGCGGATCGCCGACGCGCTCGACCCGTACCCGTACGTCCGGTGGGCCCCGCCCGGCGCCCTCCGGCGGGTGCCCGCCGCCGACCGGGACGCACCGGGCGCCCTGCGCGGGTGGCAGGCGTCCACGGAGTGCCAGGACGCGGCCTTGCACGCCCTGGCCGCCGGCGGACCGTACGCCTTCCTCACCCACGACGCGACGTGCTGGTACCGGCTCACCGTCCACCCGTTGCCCGGCCCGGTCACGCCATGACAGCGGTTCTCCAGGCCCCCCTCCCCCTCCCGCCCCCGAGGAGCGAACCCGTGCAGATCGACCCCGCCGACTCCGACCACCAGGACGCGCCCCCGGACCAGCCCGAGCCCGGGCGGGAGCCGGACCGGGCCGACCACCGTCGGCCCGGCTCTCCCCCGCCCGGCTACGTCCGCTGCCCGATGCTCGGGTGCGGGCGGCTGCACGAGTTGCCCCCGGACTTCTGGTGAGCGTCGCCGGTACCGACGCCCCCGGTCAGACCCTGGTCATGGTCGAGGAGTAGCCGCCTCCGCCGGGGTAGATCCAGTCGCCCGTCATGGTCGTGCCGTCCGGGGTGAAGGTGCCCCGGAAGTAGGCGGGGCTGTCCTTGGCGCCGGCCCAGATGGTGAGGGTGTCGCCGTCGAGTTCGTAGACGTAGTCGAAGGTGTTGCCCTGGGAGTCGTAGTAGCGGGAGGCCACGTCGGGGCCCGTGGGCTCGCCGAACGGGCGCAGGTTGCCGATGATCTCCATTCCGGTGACGGGCCGGCCGAACTGGACCAGGTCGACGTGCTGGAGGAGGAAGAAGCCTCCGGCCATCCACTCGTAGCGCACGGTCCCCTCGGCGCCGCCGGTCACCTTCCAGTTACCGGTCAGGCGGTCCAGGGCCCGGAGTTCGGGGGTGGGCTGCTGGGGGGCGGTCTCGGTCTCGGTCTCGGACATGGCGTTCTCCTCAGTCGTTCGTCGGCCGTCGTTCGTCGGCCGTCGGCCGTCGTCGTTCGGGTTCTCGCCGCTACCTCGGGGCCGGTGGCCGGAGTTCGACACGGGGAGATGGTGACGTACGTCACATGGGATGGATGTCGAGGACGGCTGTCCGGCTCCGAGGTTCCCTGGACGACCACGGGTCGCCCGGCCCGTCACCGACGACCACCACGGAGGTTCCGTGAAGTACCTGCTGCTGGGCTACACCTCGGCCGACGGCTGGGATGCCGCGACCGCCGGTTCGCCGACCGAGGAGGCGCTGGAAGCGTTCGCCGCCTACCAGCGGTTCGAGGAGGAGCTGACCGCCTCCGGCGAACTGGTCTCCACCGAGGGGCTGGGGCATCCGGCGGTCAGCACCACCGTGCGCCCCACGGCCGAGGGGGTCACCGCCACCGACGGGCCGTTCGCGGAGCTGAAGGAGGTGCTGGCCAGCTTCGCCGTCATCGATGTGTCGGGGCAGGAACGGGCCGTGGAGATCGCCGCCCGGATCGTCGCGGTGCTGGGCGAGCCGGTCGAGATCCGGCCGGTCATGGGCGCGGACTTCGCGGCGTGACCCCGCACATCCGGCGGACCCGCCTCGGTCCGCGATGAGGCGGCCACCCCCGGGCGCGGGCGTCGAGCACCTGCTGCGCACCGAGGCGCCGCAGGTGCTCGGCGCGCTGACCCGGCGTTTCGGCCGCTTCGACATCGCCGAGGACGCCGTGCAGGAGGCGCTGATCGCCGCCGGGCAGCGGTGGCCGGCCGAGGGGGTCCCGCAGGACCCGCGCAGCTGGCTGATCCGCGTCGGCCACCGCCGCATGGTCGACCTGCTCCGCGCCGAACAGGCCCGCCACCGCCGCGAACAGGAGTTCGGCCGGACCGAACTCGTCCTGGGGACACCGGAGAGGCGGGCGGCGCCGACCGGCGGTACGGACGACAGCCTCACCCTGCTGCTGCTCTGCTGCCACCCCCGGCTGAGCCCGGTCTCCCGGGTGGCGCTCACCCTGCGCGCGGTCGGCGGGCTCACCACGGCCGAGATCGCCCGCGCGTATGGGACGAGCGAGGCCACCATGGGTACGCGTATCAGCCGGGCCAAGCAGCGACTGGTGCGCAGCGGGGCGCGTTTCGTGCCGGCCACCGACACGGACCGGCGTGACCGCACCGAGGCCGTCATGCGCGTGCTGTACCTCATCTTCAACGAGGGCTACACCGCCGGCTCCGGTGAGGCCCTGGCCCGCCGCGACCTCTCCGAGGAGGCGGTCCGGCTGGCCCGCCTCCTCCACGCCGCCGACCCGGAGGACGCCGAAGCCGCCGGACTGCTCGCCCTGATGCTGCTCGTCGAGTCCCGCCACGCCGCCCGGACCGACGCGGACGGCGCCCTCGTCCCCCTGGAGTCGCAGGACCGTACCCGCTGGGACCAGGAGCTGATCCGCGAGGGGACACTGCTGCTCGACGCGGTGTGGGACGCGCGCGGCTCCGGGACGGGCCCGTACCGGCTCCAGGCCGCCATCGCCGCGCTCCACGCACAGGCGCCCGCGCCGGAACTCACCGACTGGCCGCGTATCGCGGTGCTCCACCTCTGGCTGGAGCGCCTCACTCCGACCGCGCCGGTCCGGCTCAGCCGCGTCGTCGCCGTCGCCCGCGCCTTCGGCCCCACCCGCGGCCTGACCCTCCTCGACACCCTCTGCCGCCGCCACGCCCTCGACCGGGACCCGCTCGTACGCCACCACGAACGCGCCGTACGCGCCCACCTCACCCGCGCGACCGGCGACACCGCCCGCGCCGCCGCCCTCTACCGCGAGGCGGCCGCCCTCACGGCCAACGGGGCCGAGCGGCGCTACCTCCTCACCGAGGCCGAACGGGCCGACGAGGCCGGGACCTGACGGCTCACCCCTGCCGACAAGGCGGCGCCTGAGCGCCGCACTTGACGGAACACCACCTTTGCATCACCCTTTCACTACTTGATTAGTGAAAGGGGGGTGACAGGTGATCGCCTACCGGATCGACCGGCGCAGCGGAGTCGCCACGTACCTCCAGATCGTCCAGCAGACCCGGCAAGCGCTGCGGCTGGGCCTGCTGGAGCCGGGAGACAAGTTGCCGACCGCCCGCGAGGTGGTCGAGGCGACGGCCGTGAACCCCAACACCGTGCTCAAGGCCTACCGCGAACTGGAGCGCGAGGGCCTGGTCGAGGCCCGGCGCGGACTCGGCACCTTCGTCCGGCGCACCCTCGGGCCCGACGCCGACACCGGGCCGCTGCAGGCAGAGCTGGCCGGGTGGGCGGCGCGGGCCCGGAAGGCGGGGCTCGGCAGGGAGGACGTGGCCGCGCTCTGTGCGGCCGTACTGGACGCGACGTATCCGGCGGAGGGTGAACGATGAGCACGACATCGAACAGGCCGGCAGCGGACGCCGTTTCGGCCGTGTCGACGCCTTCGGTCGTCACACTGGCCAGGGTCGCGCTGCGGCTGCACCGGGGGGCGCTGGTGACCTGGCTCGCCGTGGTGGTGTTGGCGGCGGCCGGGCTGGTGTGGCTGCGGTCGCTGGGGATGCCGGCCGAGATCCTGGGGCCGCCCGACTGCGGGCTCCAGCCGGACTGCCTGCCCCGCGAGCCGGGTGTCGACCCGGACCTCGCGCTCCACCTCCAATTGTCCGGCGCGACTGTCCCCATCCTGCTGAGCACGCTGCCCGTGGCCGTCGCCGCCTGGGCCGGTGCCGCCCTCACTGGAGCCGAACAGGAACGGGGGACGGCCGCGTTCGCCTGGACGCAGTCGGTCTCGCCCCGCCGCTGGGTCGCGGTGAAGTGGTCGGTCGCGGGAGCCGTGGTCGTGGCCGGGGTCGGCCTGCTGGTGCCGCTGTACGTATGGGCCCGGTCCGTTCCGTACATGGCCGGGACCCCGCTGGACGACTGGACGGTCCAGCCCCTCTTCTCCGCCTCCGGACCGGCCACCCCGGCCCTGTATCTCCTCGCCGTCACCCTCGGCGCGTACACCGGGCTGCTGCTGCGGCGCTCGCTGGCCGCTCTGGCGGTGTCGGCGGGGGCCATGTTCGGGGCGGTGAAGGGCTTGCCGCTCCTGGTCCCCCACCTGTGGCCGGCGGAACGGGTCTTCGGCTGGGACAGGGAGTCCGTCCCGGGGAAGGCGTGGGTGCTCAGCTCCGGGCCGGTCGACGGGCAGGGCCGGACCGTGTCGATGGACGGCTGCTACTCCGACGACGACTCCCTCGTCCGCGGTTGCGTCGAGGCGAAGGGCGCCGAGGGCTTCGAGACCGTCTACCACCCCGCCTCCCACGCCGTCCCCCTCCACCTCGCCGAGACGGCCCTGGTCCTCGTGATCACCGCCGCGCTCGCCTTCGCGGCCCTGCGCCTGCTGCGCCGCCGCACCGCCTGACCCTCGTCCTCCCGTCCCCACGAAGGAATCACCATGACCGACACCGCCATCGAGGCCCGGAGCCTCGGCAAACGGTTCGGGCGCCGGGCCGCGCTCGACGCCTGCTCGTTCCGGCTGCCCACCGGGCGGATCTGCGCCCTGGTCGGGCCCAACGGCGCGGGCAAGAGCACCCTGCTCACCCTTGCCGCCGGCCTGGCCAGGCCCTCCGGCGGGGAGCTGCGTGTCCTCGGCACGACCCCGGCCGAGGCACGGTGCGAGATCGCGTACGTGGCCCAGGACAAGGCACTGTTCCCGCAGTTGACCGTGGCCGACACCCTGCGGCTGGGCGCGGACCTCAACCCGGGCCGCTGGGACCAGGAGGCCGCCGAACGGATCGTGTACGAGGACGGGGCGGAGTCGGCGCTCGACCCGTACGCCAGGGTGCGCGGGCTCTCCGGCGGGCAGCGGACGCGGGTGGCGCTGGCGCTCGCCCTCGGCAAGCGGCCCGCCCTGCTCCTGCTCGACGAGCCGGTCTCGGACCTCGACCCGCTGGTCCGCCACCAGTTGATGGGGACGCTGCTCGCGGAGGCGGCCGAGCACGGCACCACCGTCGTGATGTCCTCGCACATCCTCGGCGAGCTGGCCGGAGCCTGCGACTCCCTGCTCCTCCTCGGCGGCGGGCGGGTGCGCATGGCCGGGCCGGTGGACGACCTGACCGCCGTGCACCGCCTGGTCACGGGCCCCGGCGGGCCCGCCGAACTCGCCCCGCACACGGTGATCGAGTCCCGTCCGACCGGACGCGGCCAGAGCGCCCTGATCCGCCCCGAAGGCCCGATCGGCTCCCACTGGGAGTGCGAGGAACCGAGCCTGGAGGAAGTCCTCCTCGCCCACCTGCGCACGCCGTCCGCGCCCGCCCTGCTCGCTCCGGAGGCGACCGTGCGGGACCTGGCCGGGTCGGGGGTGCGGGCGTGACGACGACCCTGGCCCCCGACCGGCGGCCCGAGGAGCCCGCCCCGGTCCCTGGCAGCGCCCTCCGTACCGCTCTCCCGCGTGCCGCGCTGCGGCTGCACCGCAGGGCGCTGGTGGTGGGCGCGTCCCTGACCGGGCTCTTCGCCCTGGTCTTGCTCGGCGCGCTGCTGTGGCGCTCCCTGTACGGTCCGGCGGATGTCGCCGCCTGCCGCTCCGGCGAAGGATGCCCGGGCCTGAACTCGTACGGGACGGCGCACTCCGTCTTCTGGTCCCTGCTCAACCAGAGCCAGAACGTGCTGCTCCTCGTCCCCCTCGTCGTCGCCGCCTACGCGGCCGGCCCGCTCACCGCCCGCGAACGCGAACTCGGCACCCACCACCTCCTGTGGACCCAGTCCGCCGCCTCGCCGGTCCGCTGGCTCCGCTCCACCCTCGCGCTGGCCTCCGTGGCCGTCGCGGTGGCGGGGGTCCTCCTGGTCATGGTCTACCGGACGGCGCTCGCCCCCGTGGAAGGGGCGTGGGGCGTCGGCGGCTGGGTCCCCGGCGGGTACGCCGCCTCGGGGCCCGTACTCGTGGCGTACTGCCTGCTCGGGCTGGCCTTCGGGGTGTGTGCGGGGACGCTCATCGGGCGTACCCTGCCCGCGGTCTTCGCCGGGGTGGCCGGGACCGGGCTGTCCCTGGTGGTGGGCGTGGCGGTCCGGCCCTGGCTGTGGCCGGTCTCCACCGTGGCCGTCCCCTTCACCCGGGACCGGAGCGCTTGGCCCGCTTCCGGAACCGACTGGCCCGAGGACGCCGACATACGGGGCCAGTGGCTCGTGACGGGGGACGGGGCCCGGATCGACCTCGAATCCTGCTACGCCACACCGGGCGGGATCGCGGGGTGCGGGTCGCGGGCCGGAGCGGAGAGCTGGCTCGTGGAGTTCCACCCGTTCTCCCACCGCCTGCCCGTCATGCTCGTCGAGACCGGGCTCGTCCTCCTGCTGGCCGTCCTCGCCGTGGGCGCCGCCTTCCTCGTCCTGCGGCGGCGCACGCCCTGACCTCGGTGGCGGGCCGGGTTCGCGGGCCCCGGGCCCCGGCGGCGACGCCAGGACCAGCGTCCGCCTCGGCGGGGCGGGACCATCGTCCCGACCCGCCGCCTCGCGCTCCGCTGGCTGCGGGGGCAGGCCCGGCGGCTGGCCGGTGCGCTCGACCCACGCCTTCTCCAAGCCGGGCACCGCACATGCCCCGCCGCCCCCCGGCCCGCCCCACCCAAAAGGGTGCCCCCGCACACCCCGCGCGCCACATCCCCGTAACCCCTGATTCAGCAACCCTTGGCACGCTCGCGCCATGCAGCCCGCAGCGCCCGAGCCCGAGCGGAAGCCACCCCTGAGGCTGGCTTCGGCCCTTTCCGACGCGCCCCCGCCCCCCGGGACCGGGAAGAATGGGGCCATGCTGCGTACTCCAGGAGAGATCCCTGACCCGCTGGAGCAGGGCTCCCAGGCGCCCCGGCCCCCGCTCGCCCCGCTCGCCCCGCTCGCCTCCTCGCACCAGCCGCAGGTTGTCCCCACCCTGGAGCCCGACCTCGACTCCGACCCGGACGACTACGCGGGCGACGACGAGGCGGAGTTGCCCGAGGGCCGTTTCCTGGACCGGGAACGCAGCTGGCTCGCCTTCAACGAGCGGGTGCTGGAGCTGGCCGAGGACCCGTACACCCCGCTGCTGGAGCGCGCCAACTTCCTGGCGATCTTCGCCTCGAACCTGGACGAGTTCTTCATGGTCCGGGTCGCGGGGCTGAAGCGGCGCATCGCGACCGGAGTGGCGACCAGGTCGGCCTCCGGGCTCCAGCCGCGCGAGGTGCTGGAAATGATCTGGGCCCGGTCCCGCGAGCTGATGGCCCGGCACGCCGCCTGCCACCAGCAGGACATCGCCCCGGCTCTGGCCGACGAGGGCATCCACCTGGTGCGCTGGGCGGAGCTGACCGAGGAGGAGCAGGCCCGCCTGTTCACGCTGTTCCGGCAGCAGATCTTCCCCGTGCTGACCCCGCTCGCGGTCGACCCGGCACACCCCTTCCCCTACATCTCGGGGCTCTCCCTCAACCTCGCCGTGGTGGTCCGGAACCCGGTCAGCGGCCACCGGCACTTCGCCCGCGTGAAGGTGCCGCCCCTGCTGTCGCGCTTCCTGGAGGCGTCACCGGAGCGGTACGTGCCCATCGAGGACGTGATCGCCGCCCACCTGGAGGAGCTGTTCCCGGGCATGGAGGTGCTGGCGCACCACATGTTCCGGCTCACCAGGAACGAGGACCTGGAGGTGGAGGAGGACGACGCCGAGAACCTCCTCCAGGCCCTGGAGAAGGAGCTGATGCGCCGCCGCTTCGGCCCGCCGGTGCGCCTGGAGGTCGAGGAGTCCATCGACCCGTACGTACTGGACCTGCTGGTGCGGGAGTTGAAGATCAGCGATGCCGAGGTGTACCCGCTGCCCGGCCCGCTCGACCTCACGGGACTGTTCGGCATCGCGGGCCTCGACCGGCCCGAGCTGAAGTACCGGAAGTTCGTGGCGCGCACCCACCGCGACCTCGCCGAGGTCGAGTCGGCGTCCGCTCCGGACATCTTCGCGGCGGTCCGCGAACGGGACGTGCTGCTGCACCACCCGTACGACTCGTTCTCCACCTCCGTGCAGGCCTTCCTGGAGCAGGCCGCGGCCGATCCGGACGTGCTGGCCATCAAGCAGACGCTGTACCGCACCTCGGGCGACTCGCCGATAGTCGACGCGCTCATCGACGCCGCCGAGTCCGGCAAGCAGGTCCTGGTCCTGGTCGAGATCAAGGCCCGCTTCGACGAGCAGGCGAACATCAAGTGGGCGCGGAAGCTGGAGGAGTCGGGCTGCCACGTGGTCTACGGCCTGGTCGGTCTGAAGACCCACTGCAAGCTGTCGCTGGTGGTCCGCCAGGAGGGCGAACTGCTGCGCCGCTACTCGCACGTCGGCACCGGCAACTACCACCCCAAGACCGCCCGCCTCTACGAGGACCTGGGCCTGCTCACCGTCGACCCGCAGGTCGGCGCGGACCTCTCCGACCTCTTCAACCGGCTCTCCGGCTACTCCCGCCGCGAGAGCTACCGCCGCCTGCTGGTCGCCCCGCACTCGCTGCGGGCCGGCCTGGTCGCCCGTGTCCACCAGGAGATCGAGCACCACCGGGCGGGCCGCGAGGCGTACGTCCGCGTCAAGGTCAACTCGATGGTGGACGAGGCGGTCATCGACGCGCTGTACCGGGCGAGCATGGCCGGGGTGCCGGTGGACGTGTGGGTGCGCGGGATCTGCGCGCTCAGGCCCGGTGTGCCCGGACTCTCGGAGAACATCCGGGTGCGGTCCGTCCTCGGCCGCTTCCTGGAACACTCCCGCGTCTTCGTCTTCGGCAACGGCGACGATCCCGAGGTGTGGTTCGGCAGCGCCGACATGATGCACCGCAACCTCGACCGGCGTATCGAGGCGCTGGTCCGCGTCACCGACCCGGCCCACCGCGCCACCCTCGACCGGCTGCTGGAGACCGGCATGGCCGACACCACCAGCTCCTGGCACCTCGACGCCGACGGCGAGTGGACCCGCCACAGCCACGACGCCGACGGCAAGGCGCTCCGCCACGTACAGGAAATGCTGATCGACGCGCGGAGGCGCCGACGTGCCCCGACTTCCTGAGCCGGACCACCTGCCCGAGACGGCCCCGGGCCCGGACCCGGCGGCGGCCCCCGTCGCCGCCGCCCTGCGCGCCGAGGCCGCGGCCTTCCTGCGGGCGCTGCGCCACCACACCGAGGCCGCCCAGGACCCGCAGGAGGCCCGGGAGGCGGCCCGCGCTCTGGGCCGCTCGGCGCGCCGCCTCGGCGCCATCCTGCACACCTTCCGCCCGCTGCTGGACCGGGAGTGGGCAGACCGGCTGCGGCCCGAGCTGACCTGGCTCGGCGGCGTCCTCGCCGACGAACACCTGGTCGCGGCCCGACTGACCCGGCTGCTCGCCTCGCTCCACCGCCTCTCCGGGCCGGCCGCGCCCCGCCGGGGCGGCCCGGGCATAGGGACGGCCAAGGCCGGGGCGCTGCTGGAGCGCCGCCTGACCCTGGCCCGGACCCGCGCCCACTCGGCGTGCCTGACGGCCTTCGCCTCGGCCCGGCTGCACGCCCTGGTCGACGAGGTCGCGCTGCTCGGCGGCGAGGTGCCGCTCGCCCCGGACGACCGGCTCCGCTCCGGCGCGCGCGCCGACGCCCTCGCCGAGGCCGCCGCCCGCCGCCTCGCCGACGCCGTGGCCGCCCTGCCGCTGCACCGCGCCGGCCACCCGTACAACGCCGACGCGCTGGCGCTCGCGGTACCGGCCCCGGACGGCCAGGACACCCCCTGGCACCAGGTCCGCCTGCTGCTGCGCCTGCACCGCTACGCCCAGGAGGTCGTCGCCCCCGGCACCGGGCCCGGCCCCCGCGTCGCCGCCGCCCGCCGCGCCCTCGACCAGCACCGCGACGCCTCCGAGGCCGCCCACGAGGCCGCCTCCGCCGCCGCCACCCCCCGTATCGCCCCGACCACCGCCTACGCCCTCGGCGTCCTCCACGCCGACCAGCGCCACGAGGTCGAGGCCGCCCGCTACGCCTTCCAGCGCGCGTGGGCGGAGGAGGCGGTGGGGGTGGGGGGCGAGGAGCCCGGGCGGCGGTGAACGCGGGGGCCGGGCCCGGCGCCGGGGTCCTGCCCTCTCTGTGCCCCGTCCCCGCCTGTGCGGCTCCGGGCCCATGGCGGAACGGAGACGGCCGGCCGACGGCACCGGCGCCGGAAGCCGGCGTCCCGCTCGACGAGTCCGCGCGGCGAGCGGAACCGGCCGTCCGCCGGCGCTTCCCTTGAGCGGCGCCCCGCCTCCTGCGACCCTGGAACCATGACAGAGCGGAAACCGGCGGACGTCTCGCACGAGGACTGGGTGGAGCACCAGATCCGGCAGGCCGAGCGGCGGGGTGAGTTCGCGGAGCTGCCCGGTCGGGGGAAGCCGCTGCCGGGCAACGAGACCGAGTACGACGCGCTGTGGTGGGTCAAGGCGAAGATGCGGCGGGAGGGGCTGGGGCAGGAGCGGGCCGACGCCTCGGCCTCGCTGGTGGCCGTCTGCCGCCGGGACGCCGAGGAGCTGCCCGCGGTGCTGGCGCGGGTCGAGGACGAGGCGGAGGTGCGTCGCCGGGTCGCCGAGCTGAACAGGCGGATCACCGACCTGCACCTGATGCCGCCGCCCGGGCCGCCGCTGGGCATCCCCCGCTTCAAGGTCGGCGAGGTGGTGCGGGAGTGGCGCCTGGCACGGGAGGCGGCGGCACGCGGGCGGCCGCGCGCCGCCGGCCGGGACTGACCCGGCGGCCCGTCCCGGCGGGTGCCCCCGCGCCGGGGCTCAACCCAGGGCCCGTACCACCGCCTCCGCCACGGGGGCGGCGCTCGCCGGGTTCTGCCCGGTGATGAGCAGCCCGTCCTCGACCACGTACGGCGCGAAGGGCTCCTCGGCGACGCTGTACGCCGCGCCCAGCCCGCGCAGCCGCTCCTCCAGGCTGAAGGGGACCGCCTCGGCGCGCTGCGCGAGCTCCTCCTCGGGCCAGGAGAAGCCGGTGACCCGCCGTCCGCGCACCAGCGGCTCCCCGTCGGCGAGCACCACGTCCAGCAGGCCGCTCGGCCCGTGGCAGACGGCCGAGACGACCCGGCCGCCGTCGTGGAACGCGGCGACCAGCTCCCCGAGCGCCTTGCTCCGAGGGAAGTCGAACATCGTCCCGTGGCCGCCGGTCAGGTAGACGGCGTCGTACTCCTCGGGCCGTACGTCGGCCACGGCGACGGTGTCCTCCAGCAGGTTCATGAACTCCCGGTCGGCGTAGCGCCGTCCGGTCCCCTGGTCGGCGAGGACGTCGTGGGAGAGGCTCTCCGGGTCGATCGGGACGCGCCCGCCGTCCACGCTGGCGATGGTGAGGCCGTACCCGGCCGCCTCGGCCACGTCGTAGAAGTGGGTCAGCTCGCCGAGCCACAGGCCGGTGCGGTAGCCGGCGCTCTCGTACTCCCCGGCGCTGGTGACGATGATCAGGATGCGAGGGGTCGGGGTGGCCATGGGGCCTCCTTCTCGACGACGTTCGCCCACGTCAGGGCCTTGGGGGAGCGCGTGCCCGGCAGACCGGGGCTCATCCGGGCGGCCCCGCGCCCCTAGGCGCGCGACACCCCGGACAGGGACGGGCGCCCCCTGCCGACCGTACGCCTCCACCCTGGCCGGGGCGCGCGGAGCCGGGCGCCGGAGCGCGGCCGAGGAGGGACGCCGACGCGGGTGCCGGCGAGGTGTGGGACCCCTCCCGCCCGGCCTGATCCGGCGGTCCGGACACCTCAGCCCCGGTCGGTGATCTCCGGCGCGTACACCGTGCCGAGCGGTTCGGGACCGACGTACCGCTGGCAGTTGCAGGGGCGCTCCTCGAACCTCACCGGCTTGCGGTCGGCGTCCCACTCGACCGGGGCCTCGACCCGCTCGTGGCAGGTGCCCTGCTTGTCGTGTTTGGCGAGGTGGTGCGTGCAGCCGCAGACGGGCTCCGGCGGGCGGCTCGCCGCGTCGAGGGCGCGCTGCCGCTCGGTCTCGGCGCGTTGCAGTTCCAGTCTGCGGGTGTGCCGGGCCTTGAGGGCACTCCGTACGCTCTCGCCGATCCAGCTTCCGCCGCCCAGCAGCATGAACGCCAGGCCCCACCACATCCAGCCGCTCATGGAACGACTCCCCCCTGTGTCATCCTTCCGCATGGTACGCGCACGCCCCGGCCGCCCACGAGGCGTACGCGCCGACCTTCCGGGCGCACCTCGGCGACCGGCCCAGGCATGGAAGTCCCGGATGGCCGAGGGGAGTTCGCCGGTCCTCGCCGATCGGGAGCAGGGCGCGGGCGGGGCGCCCGGCTCCACCCCGCCCGCGTTGTCCACCACTTGTGGACGGGGGCCACGGGGCACGCGGTCAGGCGCCACCGGATCCGGCGAGACGGTCACCGGCCGCGAGACGGTCGGTGGGTCCGCCGAGACGGTCGGTGGGTCCGCCGAGACGGTCGGTGGGTCCGGCGAAAGGCGAGGAAGAGGTTCCGACGGGCGAGCAGCCACCGCCCGTCGGCCCGCCGGAAGGTGTCCTCGTAGTGCCCGACCTGGACAGGCGGCCGCGCGGGGACCGGGTCCGCGGTGTGGCCGTCGACGCGGTAGGTCTGGAAGTAGCTGGTGGCCCTGGCGAGGGCCGGGGAGGCGACCGTCACGAGGATGTTGCTCGCCACCCGCCGCGAGAGCCGGTCGGCGGGACGCCCGTCGAAGTACGCCCGCAGCGCCGCCCTGCCCTCGATCCGGCGCTCCCCGGCCGCCCACTCCCACACCCCGTCCTCGGTGAACAGCTCGGCGGCCTCCCCCGGTTCCCCGAGGTCGAGCCGCCGCCCGAACTCCACGATCAGCCGTTCACAGGCCCGCTCGGCGAGCATCCGCCCGACGCCGTCCGTCAGTTCCGTCTCCATGAGCCCTTCCTACCGGCCGGGGACGGTCCGGGCGACGGATTATTCGGCGGACTGACGGGCCAGGGACGGGAGTTGGGCGCCACGCACTGCGGCCCCGGGCTCCTCGGCGCATGGCGGGAGTCAGCACGCCCCCTCCGGCCCGGCGGCCACCGGGGCCGCCACGGTGTCGGCCTGAGCGGGGGCGGCTCGGAAAGTCAGAGCGTGGCCGGGTCGGTGTTGGCGCCGCACAGGACGACGCAGACGGTTTCGTCGGGGGCGGGGACGTAGCCGTTGCCGGGGGCCGGGTCGGTGAGGGCGGCGAGGGCGGTGGCGGCGCCGTGTTCGACGGCGAAGCGGTGTTCCTCCCAGAGGGTGCGGCGGGCCTCCTCCACGGCCTCGTCGGAGACCAGGACCGAGCGTGCGCCCTCGTGCCGGGCCGCGGCGAAGGCCAGTACGCCCGCGCGGCGGGCGCCCAGCGAGTCGGCGGCGACGGAGTCCACGGCCACGTCGACCGGCTCCCCGGCGGCCAGCGCGGCGTGCAGGGCCCGGGTGCCCGTCGGCTCGACGGCGACGGTCTTCAGGCCGTGGTGACGGGCGGCGGTGGCGACACCGGCGAACAGCCCGCCGCCACCCACGGCGACCACGAGCGTGTCCAGGGCGGGAAGCCGGCGCCGGATCTCGTCGACGAGAGTGCCCGCCCCGGCCGCGATGAGCGGGTGGTCGTAGGCGTGGCTGGGGAGCGCGCCGGACTCGGCCGCGTACGTCTCGCAGGCGGCCAGCGCCTCGGCGTACTCGCTGCCGGTCAGCCGCACCTCGGCGCCGTACTTCCGCAGCCGGTCGACCTTGACGGCGGGGGCGGTGGCCGGGAGGAAGACGGTCGCCCGGACGCCGTGGGCGCGGGCCGCCCAGGCGCAGGCGAGCCCGGCGTTGCCCCCGGAGGCGATGGTGACCCCGGCCTCCGACAGGGTCCCGGCCTCGCGGTGGGCGGCGACGAAGTTGGCGGCGCCCCGGGCCTTGAAGCTCCCGGTGTGCTGGGCGAATTCGAGCGCGGCGTGGACCCGGCCGGGCCGCCCCGGGCCGGAGGAGCCGAGGTCGAGCGGGGCGACGGCGACGGGCCGCACCTGGCCCGCGATCCGCTCGGCGGCGGCCTTGACGTCGTCGTGGCTGAGGGCGTGGGACACGGCGCGGCTCCGGGGTGCGGTACGGGCGGGGCGGACGCGCGGGGCGTCGTACGCCATGGTGCCCCACCCCGTTCCCGGCGCTCGTCCCTCAGCCGTCATCGGGGCCGACGCGGGGCCTGGTACCGAGGTGGGCTCCGGGCTCGCGGAGCGGGGCGGAGCCGGGGCCGGGGCCGGGGCCGGGGCCGCTGGACGGTTCCGGGGCCTCGGAGCGCCACACGCCGGGCCCGCTCCCCGCGCCGGTCCTCTCCGGCCTCGCGCACCCGCCGCCTTCGGCCGGCCGGCCCGCACCGGGACGCGCGGACGTCGGGGCGGGTCTCCCGCCGCCTCGGTGCCCGCCCCGCCCGCGCCCGCCGCCGGCGCCGGGACAGGGACCGGTCTGCGCCAAGCCGCTCCCGCCGCCTCCCGGGGAAGCCCAAGAGCACGTAAAGTCGCGGGGTGATCATCTGGCTGAATGGCACGTTCGGAGCGGGGAAGACCACCACGGCCGGGGAGTTGACCACCCGGATACGCGACTCCCGGGTCCTCGACACCGAGAGGATCGGGGAGATGCTCGGGCACGTACTGGGGGCACCGGAGGGGGACTTCCAGGACCTCCCGCCCTGGCGCGGGCTGGTCGTGGAGACCGCCCGCCAGGTCCTGGACCACGTCGGGGGGACGCTGGTCGTCACGCAGACGGTGCTGGTCGAGCCGTACTGGCAGGAGATCCGCGCGGGCCTGGCGAAGGCCGGGGTCCCCGTGCACCACTTCCTGCTCCACACCGACCCGGACACCCTGGTCCACCGCATCGCCTCCGACACCGCGCCCGAGAGCGCCGCCGGCCGCCAGTGGCGCCTGGACCACCTCCCCCACTACCAGCAGGCCCTGCCGTGGCTGTACCGCGAGGCCGAGGTCATCGACACCACCGAGCTGACCCCCGACCTGGTCGCCGAGGTCGTCGCCTCCCGGGTGTGGCCGCACGGGGACGGGCTGTACCGGTAGGACGCGGCCGGCGCCGGAGCTGGGCGCTCGCGGCTGTTTCCGCCCGCCCGTCGTGACCCGGCCGGAACGCCGGTGGGGCCGGGCCCTGACGGAGGGCCCGGCCGGTTTCTCAGGGCCGCACGCCCCGGACGACGGACGACTTCTCCCAGCCGGGATCCAGGAATCCGGTCATCGGCAGTACCTCCAACTCGCACCGGCGAAGTGAACGCTACGGCTCAGAGTCTCCCCCCTCGACGGGGCTCTCCGTAAGCCGATTCCGGAGGTGCGCGGACTTGGCATAGTCCACGAACACGACCAGGCGGGGACGGTGCCGGACGCCATACGGCGGCTACGGCACACCACGCTCTCCGGGGCCGCTCCGGCTGCCGTTCCGGGCCGCCCCGTTCGGGTGAAACGGGCCCCGCCCGCCCCGCGCGGCAGGGCAGCCGGACTAGACAGACGGGGACGCGCCGACGCCGTACCGACCCCTTCCAGGAGAGCCCGTGCCGACCGGACCCCAGCACGACCGGCCCCAGCAGCGCGGACGGCAACTCCGGCCGGTCCTGCCGGCCCCGCGGCGACAGCGCGTCGAGGCGCGCGCCGACCGCACCATGGACCGCCCGGCCGCCGCCGTCTGGCGGGAGATCGCCGACTTCCCCGCGCTGGCCGCCTGGCACCCGGGCATCGCCTCCAGCACCGCCCACCCCGACGATCCGTACCTGCGCGAGCTGGTCACCACCGACGGCACCCGGCTCACCGAGACACTCCTGAGCAGCGACGACACCCGGATGATCCAGGAGTACGCCTTCACCAGCCACCCCTTCCCGGCCGTCGATCACCGGGGGCGCATCGAGGTCCGCCCCGAGGGGGGCACCCGCTGCTCGGTCACCTGGACGGCCACCTTCCGCCCCCTGGGCCCCGACGGGGCCGCCTTGGCCGCCCAGTTCGAGGACGGCGTGTTCGAGCCGGGGCTGGAGGCGCTGGCCACCCGCGGCCGGGACGTGCCGGACAGGTCCTAGGTGTATTGATCATGAGCGTTGTCAACGCTGGTGGCTTGATCAGTACACCTGTGTTGACCCGCAGCGTTGTTGACGCGGCTGATCGGTGGCCGGCCTCCGAGTGCGGTGTGGCAGCGGTGGTGGTCGTAGGTGTGCAGGAAGTCTGCCAGGGCCCGGTCGCGTACCGCGTCGGAGCGGGCGCGGGGCCCGCACGGGGAGGACGGGGACACCCGGGCGCGGAGCCGGCCCCGACGAGGCGAGTCTCCGAGGGAGCGGGCAAGGCCGGGACGCGCCGGGACGGCGGATGCCGTCCGGCTGCCGGCGAGCAGCTGAGCCAGGGCACCGGAACGCCCGCGGGCGAAGGCGGACGGGCACGCGAGGGCCTACTGCGCGGCCGCCGCCTCCCGCAGGAACTCCTCCACCACCCGCACGAACTCCTCCGGCCGCTCCATCGGCGCGAAGTGCCCGGCGTCCGGCAGGGAGACGGCGCGGCCCCCTGGCGCGGACGAGGCCACGTGCTGTGCCTGGGCGATGAGTTCGGGCAGGTCGAGGGCGCCGTGGACGGCGAGGACCGGGACGGTGAGGTCGGCGGCGCGCCCCGGCAGGTCGGCGACCGGGACGTGGTGGTCGGGCTCGTCCGGGGAGTGCTTGCCGAGCGTACGCGTCCCGGCGGCCCGCAGCCGTGCCAGCAGTTCGAGCCCCACGTCCGCCGGCTGACGGTCCGGACCGACGGCCCAGTACGCGAAGTGCTCGGCCCAGCCGGGCAGGTCCCCGGCGGCGAGGGCGGCCTGCTGCCGGGCCGCGTGCTCCACCGCCCACGGGGTCCGCAGGTCGGCGTTGCGCCCGGTGCCGCCGCCGCTGACGACCAGGGCGCGGACGAGCCCGGGGTGCTCCAGTGCGGTGGAGACGGCGATGTCGGCGCCCATGGAACAGCCGATCAGTACGGCGGGGCCGGTGCCGAGGTGCCGGAGCAGGGCGGCCAGGTCGTCGGCCTGCCGGAAGGGGCGCGAGGCGTTGGCGGAGGCTCCGTGGCCGCGCGCGTCCGGGGCGATGACGCGGTGGCGGCCGGCCAGCAGCGGCACGACCTCGCTCCACAGCGTGTGGTCGGTCAAGCCCGGGTGCAGCAGGACGAGAGCGGGGGCGGACTCGCCGGTCGGCGGGGCCCCGGTGTCGAGGTGGGCGAGGTCGCCGTCGCCGGAGGCGAAGAGCGCGGGAGAGCCGTCGTACTGCGTGTTTCGCGTCATGACAACCAAGGTGTCATGAGAGAGATATTTTGACAACTGGGTTGTCATTTTGGGTTCCGGCCGGCTCTCGTCGGTGCCACCATGACCAGGTGACCGACTCCCCCCGCCCCGCCTCCGCCGACCCCCTGCCGCCCGAACAGCTCGCCGACCGCCTGATGGAGGTCTTCGCCCTGGTCGGACCCCTGTACCGGCGGGTGCAGCGCAAGATCGAGCAGGACAACGCCGCCCAGGGTGTCTCGGCCGGCGTCCGCGCCGTCCTCGACCTGCTGCACACCCACGGCGACCTGACCGTCCCGCAGATGGGCCGGCTCCAGTCGATCAGCCGCCAGTTCGTCCAGCGGATGACCAACGAGGCCGCCGCCCGCGACTGGGTCACCACCCTCCCGAACCCCGCCCACCAGCGCTCCCCCCTGGTCCACCTCACCGGCACCGGCCGCGCCGCCATCGAGGCCATCACCCACCGCGAGAAGGCGATGCTCGCCCAGATCCCCGGCGGCATCACCGACGCCGAGGTGGACGCGTGCCTGCGGGTACTGGGGCGGATGGTGGCGGGGTTCGCCGAGGTCGAGCAGGCAGGCGCGGGGACGACGGACTGACCCGCCGCGCCCGCCGCGCCCTGTTCGACCGGGCCGTCGTCGCCCACGGCGGGCGTACGCCGGCGGCTGGGGCGACCTCACCACCGCCACGGTCGCCGGCCTCCTCGGCCGCCCGCCGCGCGGCGTGGCCGGCTTCGCCCGCGCCCACGCCGCGGCGCTCATCCCGCCCGCCGGCGGCTGAGAGCTCACTCCGCCTCCGCCCGCCGCAGCCGCTTCGCCACCGCCTGCCGCGCCCCGCGCCACTTCTTCCACACCCAGCGCTGGGCGCGGGCCAGGCGGGGGTAGCGGTCGCGCTGGCGGCGGGCGGAACGGTCGAGTTCCTCGGCCAGGCGCATCGAACGCTTCTCCACGTCCAGTTCGTCGAGGACGCGGTCGATGTCGGTGAGCAGGGCGCCGTGCAACTGCCACTGGCGGGGGTGCTCCTGGACGTGTTCGAGGAGGAGGGTGGCGACGTGTTCCCGGCTGGTGCGGGCCGCCGACAACTCCGTGAGCAGGAAGGTCTCGGCCTCGTCGGCGTCCTTGCTGACCTGGGCCGTGATGAGGACGGCGAAGCTGTCGATGGCCCCGGCCATGTTGATGAAGACGTCCTGGAGCGCGGTCGCCGTCTCCTCGGGGAAGAGCGACTCGTCGGCGCGTTCGCGGGCCAGGTCGGTGAGGGTGCGGGCGGTCACCCGCAGCACCACCGCGATGATCTCCAGGGTGTCCAGGCCGGTGCGCAGCACCACCCGGGAGAGCAGGCCCTCGCGGACCCGCGGGTTGAAGCGGAGGCTGTCCACCGCGCGGTCGAGGGACTCGTCGACCTCGGCGATGTCGTGGTTCAGGTCGCGCGCCTCGTGGAGCCGGGCGGCGGCCCGCTCGACCGGGGTGTGGCCCGCCACCTCCTCCCCGATGTCGACCAGCAGGTCCTTCATCCGCGAGGCCAGGTCCTCGATGGACTCGCTCGCCGAGGAGACCCAGACGGGCGGCACGAAGACGAAGTTGAAGAGCAGGCCGACCCCGGCACCGACCAGTGTCTCCAGGACCCGGGAGAGGGCGAGGTCGGTGGCGTGCGAGACGCCGAGGACCAGCATGGCCGAGATGGCGACCTCGCGGACGAACTCCTCCACCCGCACCAGGTGGCCCAGTGCCAGCGCCGTGATGATCAGCAGCCCGAGGCTCCACCAGCTCAGCCCGACCAGCGCACTGAAGCCGACCGCGATCAGCACGCCCGCCACCACGGCGTTGACCCGGCGGATGCCGCTGGTGAGGGTGGCGAAGAGGGTGACCTGGACGACGAGCAGAGCGGTCAGCGGCGCGAGCAGCGGCGGCGGCCTGTTCCCCAGCAGCCACACCGCCACCACGTAGGCGAAGGTCGCGGCGGCGGCGGAGCGGACCGTCTGCATGATGGTCGGGCTGTTGCGCCACCGGTTGAGTGCCGCCAACGGTCGGTAGGAACGGAGAGGGCGCATCCCGTACGTCTTCCCGCCCCGGACCGCCCCGGTCTTCGGCCACTCGGGTGGAACGGGATGCGGCCAGGTGGGGCGGGGACGGGCACGTGGTACTCACTCCGGTGGCCGGTACGCGCGCCGGCCTGTCGGCACGTCACGGCCTGTACGGAACTCGCCCCGCCGCCGCCCGCGCCTCCCTAGGCTGCCCGCATGACGACTTCCCAGCGCTACGCCGCCCTGTTGCGCGGCATCAACGTCGGCGGCCACAAGAAGGTCCCCATGGCCGAGCTGCGGGCCCTGCTCACCGAGCTGGGCCACGGTGACGTGCGGACCCACCTGCAGAGCGGCAACGCCGCCTTCACCAGCGCCGGCACCGACCCGGACGCCCTCGCCGCCCAGCTCGCCGAAGCCCTGCGTGAGCGCTTCGGCTTCGAGGTGGGCGTCCTCGTCCGCGACCACGCCTACCTCCAGGCGCTCATCGACGCCTGCCCCTTCCCGGCGGCCGAGTTGGAGGCGAAGCAGTTGCACATCACCTACCTGTCCCGCTCCGTCACCCCGGACGAACTCACCCGGCTCGACGCGGCCTCCTTCCTCCCCGAGGAGTACCGCCCGGGCGACCGCGCCCTCTACCTGCACACCCCCGAGGGCCTCGGCCGCTCCCGCCTCGCCGACCCCCTCTCCCGGGCCATCCCGGCCTCGGCCGGCCCCGCCACCACCCGCAACTGGAACACGGTCGTCAAGCTGGCGGAACTGACGGGGGTTTGAGCGCCGGGCGCGCCGGTCAGACCTTGCCGATGCCCAGCGTGTTCTCGGCCGGGAGCAGGCCCGAGGCGATGGCCGCCAGCCAGAGCGGCTCCAGGGCCGTGACCAGCCGGCCGCGTTCGGCGTCGGTCAGCGCGCGCCAGGGTGCCGCCGCCAGTGCGTCGGTGCGCCGCTCGACCGCGCCGCGCAGGGCCCGGCCCGCCTCGGTGGCCGCACCGTCCGCGTCGACCAGGCCGCGCGCCACCAGCCGGCCCCGGGCCGCCGCCCACTCGGCGGGGCTCCAGCCCCGGCTCGCGAACACCTCCGCCGGTGCGGCGCCCACCGCCGCGAAGGAGACCAGCGACTCGACCGGATCGAGCCCGGCCTCCCGCAGCGCGGCCAGGTGCCCGTCGCCCCGGTACTCGCGGAGCACGGTCGCCGCCTGCCACAGGGCGGCGGCCGGTTCGCGCGGCCAGGGGAGGGCCGCGTTGGCCGCGCCGAGCGGGCCGCCGGCGCCCTCGGCCCCGGCCGACCCGGCCGCCTCGGCGACCCGGCGGGCCAGGACGGCGGCCTCCGTGACGCCGGGTCCGTGCGCGTCAGGGCCGAGGAGCCCCGCGTACGTCCGGCGGACCGCGCGGTCCCGTGCCGTCAGCACCGCGTCCGGTGCCGCCACCCGCCAGCTCGCGGGGACGTGACGGCGGACCGTGCCGGGGCTGAAGCTGTGGAACGCGGCGGTCACCTCCTCGGCGCCCACCGGCCCCAGCGGGGCCGCCCGCCACGCGAAGTACGAGGGCCAGCGCTCGGCCGTGTCGTAGCCGAGCGCCGCCGCCTCCTCGAACGCCTCGGGGGCGTAGTAGAGGACCGCGTGCAACGGCTCCAGGAGGTGCCACATGCGCCGGGCCGCGCCTCGCTCGCCGTCGCCCACCCCCACCCCCGCGCTCGCACCGTTCGTCGTCCCGCCTGCCATGCCGCCCCACCCTCTCCGTCGCTCCTCCGCCGGGCCCCGCCCGGCCGCGTCCGGCCGTCCGGCCGCCCAGCCGCCCAGCCATCTAGTCACCGACTAGATCTGGACGTGGAGCCAGACTGCGCCCCACCCCCAGAACTTGTCAATGCCTAGATGGCGCGTACGCTCCCTTCCATGACCACCGAGCGCGCCGACCGCACCTACCACCACGGCGACCTGCGACGGGCCGTCCTCGCCGCCGCCGAGGAGGTGATCCGGACCGAGGGGCCGCACGCCCTCTCCCTGCGCGACCTCGCCCGCCGCGCCGGTGTCTCGCACGCCGCCCCCGCCCACCACTTCAAGGACCGCACGGGCCTGCTCACCGCCTTCGCCACCGAGGGCTGGGCCCTCTTCGCGGCCGCTCTCCAGGCCGCCCCCGACCTCCGCGAACGCGGCGTCGCCCACGTCCGGTTCGCCCGCGAGCACCCGGCCCACTTCCAGGTCATGTTCCAGCCCGCCCTGCTCCGCGCCGACGACCCCGCCCTGCGCGCGGCCACCGAGGAGGCGGCCGCGGCCCTGCGGGCGGGCGTCGCCGGCCTCCCGACCGCCCGGCAGACCTCCGCCACCGCGCCCCACCCCCGCCTCGCCGGCGTCGCGGCCTGGTCCCTGGCCCACGGTTTCGCCTCCCTCCTCCTCACGGGCAACCTCGGCGACGCCCTGGAGGGCCGCGCCCCGGAGGACGCCTTCCGCGAGGTGGCGGCCATGCTCTTCGGCCCGCCGGCGTCCGGCGCCTGACCTCACGTCACCCCTGATGACGGCCCGCCTGAGGCTGAGGAGGGCGGCGGGCAGCCGGCGCGGAGGGACGGGAACGGGAACCGCCGGCCCGGGCCGGCCGGCCGCCGAGCGCCACCGGGCCCGACCGGCGCTCGGCGGCCCGGAGAGGCCGAAGGCGCGGGCACGGCCCGGGCGTACCGGCGCGCCGCGAGCGACGGCCCGAAAGGGACGGCGCCCCGGGGCGGAGCCGCGTCGGCGCTCCCGGCCCGCCGCCCGTTCCCGAGGCCGGGGTGCCCGCCGCCGGGGCAGGTGCCCGCCGCCGACGCGCACCCACGCCGCGCCCCGGCTACCGGCGGTGGAGGCCCGGCACCGGCCTTCGGTGCCGCGGAGTTGCTCGCGCCGACCCCTCGCCCGGACGGCCGCGGGCTGCCTGGCCGTCCTGGCCGCCGTCCGGCACCGCCGCTTCCGTGAGGGGACGGCGCGTCGGCGGGCTGCCCCCCGCGCCCGCCGCGCGAGGCCGTGACGGAACTCGGTGGCGGCCCCGCCCCATGCCGCCCCACCATGGGCCCATGAGCGAAGCATCCGCACGCTGGACCCGCGCCACCGTCTTCCCGGACATGTGGGTGGACCCCGACGACGACCCGCGTGAGAACGACGGCCCGGGCCCCGAGGGCGAGTTGGCCACCCTCCAGGACTTCCTGGCGGGTTACCGCCTCACCCTGCGCATGAAGTGCGAGGGCCTCGACGCCGAACAGCTCGCCCGCCGCTCGGTCCCGCCGTCCACCATGTCCCTGCTCGGCCTGGTCCGGCACCTGGCCGAGGTCGAGCGGGACTGGCGGGGCTGGCTGGACGAGGGCGAGCGGGAGCCGAAGCTGTACGGCGAGCGCGACGCCGATTTCCTCGGCGCCGTGGGCGACCCGGCCGAGGTCGAGGCCGCCTTCGCCGCGCTGGAACGGGAACAGGCGGCGACCGACGCCGCCCTCGCCGCCCACCCGGACCTCGGGGCGCGGGTCGGCGGGGACGGCATCGCCGTCCGCGAGCTGCTGGTCCACCGCGTCGACGAGTACGCCCGCCACTGCGGCCACGCCGACCTGCTGCGGGAACGCGTGGACGGGCGAGTGGGGCAGTAGCGGGCGGGAGCGGACCCGGTGCGGAACCGGTCAGAGGGGTGTCTCTCCGTCGACCACCGCGATCGACCAGCGCACGTCCGGGCTCGCGGGGCGCACCGTCAGGGTCTGCCGTTCGGGGTCCGTGTGGACGACCCCGACGGTGCTCGGGTTCCCGCAGGAGACCTCGGTCGGGCGCGGGTCGGTACCGAACTCCAGCCGCAGCTTCTCCTTGCCGGTGCAGCTGACGTACACCGTGAAGGCGTCCTCCCCGGGCGTGAAGGCGGGCAGCCGCCGCGGGCCCGTCCCCGTCCGGGCGGGTATGAGGTGCTCGGCCTTCGCGGGCACCCCCAGGTCTGCCGGCTCCGGGCCGGGGAGCCGCCGGGGCGCGGCGGCGCCCGGCGGGCCGGAGGCGGCCGCACCCGCCCGGGACGGCCCCGGCGACCCGCTCCCCTCGTCGGTGCCACCGCTCGCGCAGGCGGACGACAGCAGCATCAGGGCGGTGACGGCGACCGCCCGTACGCACGGAGGTCTTCTCATGGGCATCTCCCGGGAAGCGGGGTCCGGCCGGGAGCGGCCGGACCCCGGTGGCGCCGGTCCGCACCCGATCACCGTCGCGTCCCGAGGAGAACGGCGTGGTCCGGTCTTCGCGGGTGTGCCGCCCCGCCGACACCGGCCGGGCGGCACACCCGCTCCGTTCCCATCCTCCGCTCCCCCGCTCCGTGGCGGTACCCCCGGTGCGGCCCGGGCCCGGCTCAGATGACGCCCTGCTCCACCATCGCGCTCACCACGCGCTCGAAGCCGGCGATGTTGGCGCCCGCCACGTAGTCGCCGGGGCTGCCGTAGCGGTCGGCGGTCTCGTGGCAGGTGTCGTGGATGGCGGTCATGATCGCGGCCAGCTCGTCCTCGACGCGGGCGGCGGGCCAGGTGGTGCGGGCGTGGTTCTGGCTCATCTCCAGGGCGCTGACCGCCACGCCGCCGGCGTTGGCCGCCTTGCCGGGGCCGAAGGCGACACCGGCCTGCTGGAGGAGGTGGACGGCCTCGGGGGTGGTGGGCATGTTGGCGCCCTCGGAGACCGCCTTGACGCCGTTGCGGATCAGGGTGGTGGCGTCTGCCTCGGTCAGCTCGTTCTGGGTGGCGGAGGGGAGGGCGACGTCGGCGGGGACGTCCCAGACGCTGCCGCCCGCCACGAAGTGGGCGCAGGCGCCGCGCCGCTCGGCGTAGTCGGCGACGCGTCCGCGCTCGACCTCCTTGATCTGCTGGAGCAGTTCGAGGTCGATGCCCTTCTCGTCCACGACGTAGCCGCTGGAGTCGGAGCAGGTCAGGGCGTTGGCGCCGAGGGCGGTGAGCTTCTCGATGGTGTAGAGGGCGACGTTGCCGGAGCCGGAGACGACGGCGGTCTGGCCCTCCAGGTCCTCGCCGCGCTCGCGCAGCATGGCGGCGGTGAACAGGACGTTCCCGTAGCCCGTGGCCTCCGGCCGGATCGCCGAGCCGCCGTACAGGGGGCCCTTGCCGGTGAGGACACCGGCCTCCCAGCGGTTGGTGATCCGCCGGTACTGGCCGAAGAGGTAGCCGATCTCGCGGGCGCCGACGCCGATGTCCCCGGCGGGCACGTCGGTGTGCTCGCCGATGTGCCGCTGGAGCTCGGTCATGAAGGACTGGCAGAACCGCATGACCTCGGCGTCCGAGCGGCCGTGCGGGTCGAAGTCGCTGCCGCCCTTGCCGCCGCCGATGCCGAGCCCGGTCAGCGCGTTCTTGAAGATCTGCTCGAAGCCGAGGAACTTGACGATGCCGAGGTTGACCGACGGGTGGAAGCGCAGGCCGCCTTTGTACGGGCCGAGCGCGCTGTTGAACTCGATCCGGAAGCCCCGGTTGACGTGGACGCGCCCCCGGTCGTCCTGCCACGGGACCCGGAAGATGATCTGCCGCTCGGGCTCGACCAGCCGCTCGATCAGGCCGGGCTCGGCGTACTCGGGCCGGGCGGCCAGTACCGGAGCGAGGCTCTCCAGGACTTCGCGGACGGCCTGGTGGAACTCCGGCTCGGCCGGGTTGCGGCGCTCGGTCTCGGCGAGGAGCGAGGCGAGCTGGTCCTTGGTGTCGATACGGGTCACCGGGGGTCCCTTCTGGCGCGGGGTGCCGGTCGCGGGGACCGGGACGGGTCGCCGGGCGTCGGCGGGCGGACGCCACCGGGCGTACCGGCACGCGCGCACCGGTACGCCCGGTGGGGGTGCGTCGGCGCCATTGCCTCGCACAGTGCTGGGGTCGCCGTCCGGCGCGACCGCGTACGGCGTACCGGGGAGGACGGGGGCCCACTCTGACCCTAAGTGTTACGGACGGGTTAAGAGCCTGGCCAGACCGCCCCCACTTTTGACCACCCTATGAGACACGTATGGCCACATTATCCCTTGTCCCGGCCGGTCGGCGACGCGGGGCCAGGCTCTTCCGGCCACCACCGGGCAGGACGCCGGGCGGTCCGCAGAAGCGCCCCGGACCGGCACCGCCCGGACCGGCACACCCGGCCGGACCCCCTCCGCCGGCTGCGCGCCCGCAGGCCCGGACAAGGTCACGAGGTGCACCACGGGGGCGGCCCCGGCCCCGCGGCACGCCGGCGGTACGCGTCCGGGAGCCGGCGGCCCGGCGGGCGCCCGGCCGCCGGGGAGGAGCGGGCGGGCTCGTGCACACCCGGCCGGTCTCGCCACCCGCCACGGGGGAGCCCGCCGCGACACCCCGCGCGCCCCGCCGAGGACGGCCCGCGCGGTCAGTGCCTGCCACCCCACCGGGGCGTCGCGGCGTCCGTCTCCGCGACCACCTCCGGCGGCCCCTCCCAGCGCCTCCGCCGGGGGCCTCCGTGCCCCGCACCGTGGCCCCGCGCGGACCGGGGCCACGCCCGCGTCCCGCCGTCCGTACTCATCCACCGGTCCGGGCAGGCCGGCGGCCGGGGTACCGCGGGCCCGCCCACGTCCTCCCCCATCCGGACCAGCCCGCGCGGCCGATCCCCGGCCGAGCGGCCCGGGTGGCCCTCGCCCCCGCCCGGCCTCGGCACACTGGTGCCATGTCCGATGCCAAGCCCGTCCCGATCGAGGCCGCCGGCTGCGTGCTGTGGCGGCCCGCGCCCGGACCGGGAGGCGGCCCTTCGGCCATCTGCCTGGTCCACCGCCCCCGGTACGGGGACTGGTCGCACCCCAAGGGGAAGCTGGAGCCCGGTGAGCAGCCGCTGGCCGCCGCCGTCCGCGAGGTCCGCGAGGAGACCGGGCAGGACTGCCTGCCGGGCGCGCCCCTGCCCACCCTCCGCTACGAGGCCGGCGGACGCCTCAAGGTGGTCCGGTACTGGGCCGCCGAGGCGACCGGAGGAACGTTCACGCCGAACCACGAGATCGACGCCGTCCGCTGGCTGCCGCCCGACGAGGCCGTCGCCCTCCTCACCCAGCCACGCGACCGCGACCTGGTAGCCGAACTCCTCCGCCTGCTCGGGCCACCGGGCCCCGCCGGCCCCACCGGCCCGCCGGCCCTCCCCTGACCGGGCCACGGGCCCGACGCGACTCTCGCGCCGGGCCCCGCCCGCGCCCGGGGGAACCAGTCCGACAGGGGAGGTTCACCCCCCGTTCACCCCCGTCGGCAGACGGCGTCACCTGATCTGCCTAATTTCGGCCTTACGCGAGCGAGCCGCGAGCACCGCGGACTCGGACGGTTTCTGGAAGGAATCCCCGACAGTGAAGCTTCAGCGCAAGAACAGGGCCCGCGCCCTGACCCTCGGTGCACTCGCCCTGTCCGGCGCCCTGGCGCTGACGGCCTGCGGCTCGGACGACACGGGCGGCACCACCGGCGGCAGCGGCGAGGCGAGCGCCTCCGCGGCCGACGTCGAGTGCGGCAAGGGCGGTCAGCTCCTCGCCTCCGGCTCCAGCGCGCAGAAGAACGCGATGGACGTCTGGATCAAGAACTACCGGGCCGCCTGCCCGGACACCCAGATCAACTACAAGCCCGACGGCTCCGGCGCCGGCGTCACCGCCTTCCTCCAGGGACAGACCGCGTTCGCGGGCTCCGACTCGGCGCTCAAGCCCGAGGAGATCGAGAAGTCCGCCGAGGTCTGCAAGGACAGTCAGGCCATCGACCTGCCGATGCTCGGCGGTCCGATCGCGCTCGGCTACAACGTCCCCGGCGTCGACAAGCTGAACCTGGACGCGGCCACCCTCGCCGACATCTTCAACGACAAGATCACCACCTGGGACGACGAGGCGATCAAGAAGCTCAACCCCGACGCCGAGCTGCCCGACACCAAGATCCAGGCGTTCCACCGCTCCGACGAGTCCGGCACCACCGACAACTTCACCAAGTACCTGAAGGCCGCCGCGCCCAAGAACTGGCCGCACGAGCCGGGCAAGGCGTGGGAGGCCAAGGGCGGCCAGTCCGCGCAGGGCTCCTCGGGCGTCGCCCAGCAGGTGAAGCAGACCGCCGGCGCCATCTCGTACTTCGAGCTGTCCTACGCCACCGACGGCATCAAGACCGTCGACCTGGACACCGGCGCGGGCACCCCGGTCGAGGCCACCGTCGACAACGCCTCGAAGGCCATCTCCGAGGCCAAGGTCGTCGGCCAGGGCAAGGACCTCGCCCTGGAGCTGGCCTACGACACCAAAGCCGAGGGCGCCTACCCGATCACGCTGGTGACCTACGAGATCGCCTGCGAGAAGGGCAACAAGGCCGAGACCCTGGACGCCACCAAGTCCTTCCTCGGCTACATCGCCAGCGAGGACGGCCAGAACCTCCTGAAGAAGGACGGTTACGCGCCGCTTCCCGCCGAGATCGCCGAGAAGGTCCGCACCACCATCGCCGACCTGGGCTGACGCCCGCCGCGGGCCGGGCGGCCCCTGACCGGGACGCCCGGCCCGCGCGCCTCCGGCGAGCAGTGACCCCCCATCCGCTCGATTCCGGTGCACCGCCGCCACCAGGGCACGAGACCCGGCCACCGCCGGCGCCTCGCGCCCGCAGACCGGAGAAATAGATGGACATGTCCATACACACCCCACCGGGAACAGGGACCCCGCACGACCAGGGATCCGACGCCCGGCACGCCCCTGAAGGGGGAACGCCGCCGCGGCGGCGGGACCCCGCCCCGGCCCCCCGCCGGGCCGTCACCCACCTCGGCGACCGGGTCTTCCGCGGACTGTCCCGGGGCTCCGGCATCACCCTGCTGGTGATCATGGCGGCCATCGCCGTCTTCCTCACCTACCGCGCGGTCGGCGTCCTCGCGGTCAACGACGGCAACTTCCTCACGTCGTTCGAGTGGAACGCCAACGACAACCCGCCGGACTTCGGCATCGCCGTGCTGGTCTACGGCACGATCGTCAGCTCGGTCATCGCCATGGTCGTCGCCGTACCCGTCGCGGTCGGCATCGCGCTGTTCATCTCGCACTACGCGCCCCGGCGCCTGGCGACCCCGCTCGCCTACGTCATCGACCTGCTGGCCGCGGTCCCCTCGATCGTCTACGGCCTGTGGGGCGCCCTCGTCCTCGTCCCGCACCTCGGCGGGCTCTACGAGTGGTTCGACGACTTCTTCGGCTGGACGGGCGTCCTGTCCTACCAGGGCGGCGCGGCCCGCTCCCTGTTCACCGTCGGCATCCTGCTGGCGATCATGATCCTGCCGATCGTCACCAACGTCAGCCGCGAGGTCTTCCTCCAGGCGCCGAAGATGCACGAGGAGGCCGCGCTCGCACTCGGCGCCACCCGGTGGGAGGTCATCCGCATGTCGGTGCTGCCCTTCGGCCGTTCCGGCATCATCTCCGCCTCCATGCTCGGCCTGGGCCGCGCGCTGGGCGAGACCATGGCCGTCGCCACGGTGCTCTCCCCCAGCTTCACGATCATCGTGAGCCTGCTCGATCCGGGCGGCGGCACCTTCGCGCAGAACATCGCCAGCAAGTTCAGCGAGGCCAGTGAGCAGGGCCGCGACGCGCTCATCGCCTCCGGCCTGGTCCTGTTCGTCATCACCCTGCTGGTCAACGGCGCCGCCCGGGCGATCATCGCCCGCCGCAAGGAGTACTCGGGGGCCAACGCATGAGCACCGCGACCACCACCCGCCCCGCGCCGGGCGGCCCCGCCCCCCGGCTCAGCTCCGCGCGGCTGCCGCGCTGGACGCCCTGGGTCGTCGCCCTCGGCTCCGTCGCCGCCGGCTGCGCGGTGGGCCTCGCCGCCGGACTCAGCAGCAAGGTCCAGTGGGGCCTCATCGCCGGCCTGCTGTTCGTCGCCGCCAACTTCGCCCTGACCGCCCGCGTCGAGGGCCGCCGCCAGGCCAAGGACCGCCTCGCCACCAGCCTCGTCTGGGGCGCTTTCGTCCTCTCCCTGGTCCCGCTCCTCTCCCTGCTGTGGGTCACCGTCGAGCGGGGCCTGAAGGTCCTCGACGGCTACTTCCTCGGCCACTCGATGGGCGTGATCGGCGACGCCGAGACCGGCGGAGGCATCTACCACGCGATCATCGGCACCCTGGAGCAGGTCGGCCTCGCCACCGTGATGGCGGTCCCGATCGGCCTGCTCACCGCGGTCTACCTGGTCGAGTACGGCACCGGACGGCTCGCCAAGGCGGTCACGTTCTTCGTGGACGTCATGACCGGCATCCCCTCGATCGTCGCGGGCCTGTTCATCTTCAGCTCCTGGATCATGATCCTGGGCTTCCAGCCGTCCGGCTTCGCCGGTGCGCTCGCCCTCGCGATCCTGATGATGCCGGTGGTGGTCCGCTCCACCGAGGAGATGCTGAAGCTCGTCCCGAACGAACTGCGCGAGGCCTCGCTGGCGCTGGGCGTCCCGAAGTGGCGCACCATCCTCAAGGTGGTGCTGCCCACCTCGGTCGGCGGCATCACCACCGGCGTCATGCTCGCCGTGGCCCGCGTCGCCGGCGAGACGGCCCCGGTGCTCCTGCTGGTGTGGGGCAACCCCCTCATCAACATGAACCCCTTCGAACAGGGCCAGTCCTCGCTGCCGCTCTACGTGTACCAGCAGTACGCGGCGGGCCAGACGGCCTCGATCGACCGCGCCTGGGCGGCGGCCCTCGTCCTGATCGCCTTCGTCATGGTCCTGAACCTGGCGGCCCGCGGCATCGCCCGCTGGAAGGCCCCGAAGACCGGCCGCTGAGGCCACGACAACCGGCTCCGTCCGCGGGGCCACCGGAAGTGTGAGTAAAGATGGCCAAGCGAATCGACGTCAGCGGCCTGACCGCCTACTACGGCTCCCACAAGGCGATCGAGGACATCTCGATGACCGTGGAGCCCCGCTCCGTGACCGCCTTCATCGGCCCGTCCGGCTGCGGCAAGTCCACCTACCTGCGCACCCTCAACCGCATGCACGAGGTCACCCCCGGCGGCCGCGTGGAGGGCAAGGTGATGCTGGACGACGAGGACCTGTACGGCTCCTCCGTCGACCCCGTCGCGGTCCGCCGCACCATCGGCATGGTCTTCCAGCGCCCCAACCCCTTCCCCACCATGTCGATCTTCGACAACGTGGCGGCCGGTCTGCGCCTCAACGGCAGGACCAGGAAGGCCGACCTCTCCGACGTGGTCGAGAAGTCCCTGCGCGGCGCCAACCTCTGGAACGAGGTCAAGGACCGCCTGAACAAGCCCGGCTCCGGCCTCTCCGGCGGCCAGCAGCAGCGGCTGTGCATCGCCCGCGCCATCGCGGTCGAGCCGCAGGTCCTGCTGATGGACGAGCCCTGCTCGGCGCTGGACCCGATCTCCACCCTCGCCATCGAGGACCTGATCGGGGAGCTGAAGGAGCGGTTCACCATCGTCATCGTCACCCACAACATGCAGCAGGCGGCCCGCGTCTCCGACCGCACCGCCTTCTTCAACCTGGAGGGCGTCGGCCGCCCCGGCAAGCTCGTCGAGATGGACGAGACCGAGCGGATCTTCTCCAACCCGTCCGTCCAGGACACCGAGGACTACATCTCCGGCCGCTTCGGCTGACCCGACCCCCCGCGGTGCTGCATGGCGGTGCCACCGCGGGGACCCGCCCGGCACGGCCCGGCGGGGGTACGCGAACGGGCCCGCGCCCCTCTCCCAGGGGTGCGGGCCCGTTCGCGTACGGCGGCGGGCGCCCGCCCGGCGTGCGGCGGACCGCTACAGGAAGGCGAAGTTCACCGCGTAGAAGCAGACCGCGGCGACCAGGGCGGCGGCCGGCATGGTGATGAACCAGCCGAGGATGATGTTCTTGGCGACGCCCCAGCGGACCGCGTTGACCCGCTTCGTGGCGCCCACGCCCATGATCGCGGAGGTGATCACGTGGGTGGTCGAGATGGGCGCGTGGAACATGAAGGCCGAGGCGAACATGATCGAGGCACCGGTGGTCTCGGCGGCGAATCCCTGCGGCGGGTCCAGCTCGATGATCTTCCGGCCCAGCGTCCGCATGATGCGCCAGCCGCCCGCGTAGGTACCGGCCGAGAGCATCAGGGCGCAGGCGATCTTGACCCAGATCGGGATCTCGTCGCCGGCCTGCTGGACGTCGGCGATGACCAGGGCCATCACCACGATGCCCATGGTCTTCTGCGCGTCCTGGAGACCGTGGCCGAGCGCCATACCGGCCGCCGAGACGGTCTGCGCGATGCGGAAGCCGCGCTTGGCCTTGTGCGGGTTGGTCCGCCGGAACAGCCACATGATCAGCGCCATCACCAGGTAACCGGCGACGAGGCCGACCACCGGTGACAGGAACATCGGGATGACGATCTTGTCGAGGACACCGGTCCAGATGACGCCGATGCCCCCGGCCAGGGCAGCGCCGACCATGCCGCCGAACAGGGCGTGCGAGGAGGACGACGGGAGACCGAAGTACCAGGTGATGAGGTTCCAGACGATGGCGCCGACCAGCGCGGCGAAGAGAATCCACATTCCCTTGTCGCCGTGGGGCGTCTCGATGAGCCCCTCACTGACGGTCTTCGCGACGCCCTGTCCGAGGAAGGCGCCCGCGAGGTTCATGACGGCGGCCATGGCAAGCGCCGCCCGGGGCGTGAGGGCCCGGGTGGAGACCGAGGTGGCGATGGCGTTCGCCGAGTCGTGGAAGCCGTTCGTATAGGTGAAGCCGAGCGCGACGGCGATCGTCACGACCAGCGCAAACGTGTCCACGAGGTTCAGGACTCCTTGACCGCGATGGTCTCCACGGTGTTGGCGACGTGCTCGAACGCGTCGGCCGCCTCCTCCAGCACATCGACGATCTCCTTGAGCTTCAGCACCTCGATGGCGTCGTACTTGCCGTTGAAGAGGTGGGCGAGAAGCTTGCGGTGGATCTGGTCCGCCTGGTTCTCCAGCCGGTTGACCTCGATCCAGTACTCCGTGAGGTTCTGCATCGTGCGGAGGTTCGGCATCGCCTCGGCGGTCAGCTCGGCGGCGCGGGAGATCACCTCGATCTGCATGTCGACGCCCTTGGGCAGCTCGTCGATCTGGTACAGCACGACCAGGTCGACGGCCTCCTCCATGAAGTCCATGATGTCGTCGAGGGACGAGGCCAGGGAGTAGATGTCCTCCCGGTCGAACGGGGTGATGAAGGAGGAGTTGAGCTGGTGGAAGATCGCGTGGGTCGCGTCGTCCCCGGCGTGCTCCGCCGCCCGCATCCGCTCCGCGATCTCGGCCCGAGCGGCGGGGTCCGCCCCGAGCAGTTCCATCAGGAGCTTGGAGCCCGTGACAATGTTGTCCGCGGATGCGGCGAACATGTCGTAGAAGCTCGTCTCCCTGGGGGTCAGACGAAAGCGCACGTGGGGTCCTCGGGGTGCTCTGGATTCGGTCAGGGTGATGCTAGGCGCATCATCCGGCCACGGCTAACCGGCAGCCCCTCAGTGTTGCCTATCCCGCACCACGCACGGCCCGACCGCCCCTGCCACGGCAGGACGGCGAAAGGCGAAGTTCGGTACCATATACCCGCCTGGGGTATATGCGAGGGCCATTCCGGCTGGTTCCGGACAACCGTCCGGCTCCAGGCCGACGATACGACTTCTCACTTCCGTACCCCGCCCCGCCCCCCGACACCCCCTCCAGGAGGACGCGATGACGACCACCGAGGCCGGAGCCCCGACCCCCGCCGCCCCCTCCGCCGACCAGCAGGGGACCACGGCCGGCGACAAGCCGGACACGCAGGCGCACCAGGGGGCGGACGTGACGAACGAGACAGCCGGGTCCGTCGAGCCGCAGGAGGTCGCCGAGGCCGCCGGGACCGCCGACACCACCGAGGTGCCGGGCAGCGGCGAGATCGTCACCGACCACGACCGGGGCATCCACGGCTACCACCACAACAAGGCCGAGCACCTCAAACGCCTGCGCCGCATCGAGGGGCAGATCCGGGGGCTCCAGCGGCTGGTGGAGGAGGACGTCTACTGCATCGACATACTCACGCAGGTCTCCGCCAGCACCAAGGGCCTCCAGTCCTTCGCCCTCCAGCTCCTGGAGGAGCACCTGCGCCACTGCGTCGCCGACGCCGCCGTCAAGGGAGGCGACGAGATCGACGCCAAGGTGGAGGAGGCCACGAAGGCCATCGCCCGCCTGCTCCGCACCTGACACTCCGGCGGTGCGGGACACCCCCCGGGGGCCGGGGACGGGGTCGGCTACTCCTCGCCCCAGCACCCCGCGCCGACCGGCACCCGGGCCTCCCGCACCCGCAGCACCTCATCGATCACGGCGAAGCTCAGCCGCTCCCCGGCAGCGGTCGACGCGACGATCATCAGCTCGCCGCACAGCTCTATCTCCGCGAGCGCCACGGCGTCCTGCACGCCGCCCGAGCGCATCCCGCCCATCCGCTCCCGCCCCTTCCCACGCCGCCGGCCGATCCTCCAGCGTAGGCAGGGCCCTTGTGCCCGCACATGACACAGAGGGGCCATTTCCCTCATGCCCCGTTGGGGTCAAGGGGGCGGGCCACACGGCCGTCCCCGCCCGCCCCGCCCACCGGCTCAGGCGGCGGCGCCTCCATCCACCACGAGGTCCGCGCCGACCACGGAGGCGGCTTCGGGCGAGGCCAGGTACAGGACGGCTGCCGCGATCTCGGCGGTGGCGGAGACCCGCCCCAGCGGGGAGTCCTTCTCCATACGGGTGGCGCGGGCGGTGTCGCCCTCGCCGGGGCGCAGGGACATGGGAGTGGCGGACGGCCCCGGGCTCACCGCGTTGATGCGGACCCCGTCGGCGATGTGGTCCAGCGCGGCGGCGCGGGTCAGGGCGGAGACGCCCGCCTTGGTGGCGACGTACCCGGCGAGCCCGGGGACGCGGCGGTGGGCGCCGAGGTTGGAGGCGAGGTTGACGATCACGCCGCCGGTGGCCTGCTCGCGCATCAGGGCGATCTCGGCCTGGAGGCTGAACAGCACCCCGGTGAGGTTGATGTCGACCAGGCTGCGCCAGTCCTCCTCGGAGAGGTCGGCCACCGGCCCGCCGCCCCGTAGGACCCCGGCGTTGTTGACGGCCACGTCGAGGCTGCCGAAGCGTGTGACGGTGCGGTCGACCAGCGCCCTGACCTCCTCGGAGCGGGACACGTCGGCGGTGAACGCGGCCGCCGTGCCGCCCCCCTGCCCGATCAGGGCGACCGTCTCGTCCAGCGGTGCGGCGGTGCGCCCGGCGGCGACCACCGAGGCTCCCTCGGCGGCGAACGCGAGAGCGACGGCCCGGCCGATGCCGGAGCCCGCGCCGGTGACGAGGACGGTCCTGCCCGTGAAGTGTGCGGTCATGGCGATGACTCCCCCTAGTTTTTGACCGAGCATTCCATTAAGAGCTCAGAATCGGGCCCCGCGAGCACGGGCGGGGCCCGTCAGTCCAGCAACCGCAGCGCCTGCTCGGCGGCGTCCCGCACCCGGCCCGGTTCGTCCGACGCCTTGCCGACCACCCGCAGCCCCTGCATCAGCACCAGCAGCGTCCGGGCGAGGGCCCGGGGGGCGCGGTCGGCGGGCAGCTCCCCCTGGGCCTGGGCCCGGACCAGCGCCGAGTGCAGCAGCGTCTCGACGTGGGACCAGCTCGCCTCCACCCGGCGGGCGGCCGCGGGGTCCCGCGCGCCCAGTTCGGCGGCGGTGTTGGTGACGAAGCATCCGTCAGCGCGGTGCTCGCCCGAACTCGCCTCGGCCGCGAACCGCCGCACCACCGCCCGTACGGCCGGCAGCGCGGGACCCGGCTGGGACAGCTCCCCCAGCAGCCCCGGGTCCCGGCCCTCGCTGTACCGGTCCAGCGCCTTCAGATACAGCTCGCGCTTGTTGCCGAAGGTGGCGTAGATGCTGGCACGCCCGATGCCGAGGTGGGTGACGAGGTCCGCCACCGAGGTCGCCTCGTAGCCCTGGCGCCAGAACAGCTCAAGGGCTGACTGGAGGGCGGCGTCCGGGTCGAATTCCTTGGTTCTGGCCACGTCCGGACCCTAGGAGATTCGAGAACGATCGGTCAAGCATGGCCCGAGGCGCACCGCGCCCGGAGGAACAGGGCACCGGCACTTGAGGCCCGGCCCCGGACGAGTACCGTGGAAGTCGTGGCAGAGCCGACAGCACCCCCCGCGCCCCACCTCACCACCACCGTGGAGAAGGGGCGCTTCTGTACCGCGCACTGCACCTGCGGGTGGCGGGGACCGGCGCGCAGAGCCCGGTCGAAGGCGCGGTCGGACGCCGAGGGCCATGTGGCGAACGGAGACGGGCTGAACCCCGTCGCGGCGGCCTGAGCCGTCCGGCCGGGCAGCCCGTTCAGGCGGCCAGGTCCCGGTCCCGGCGGCGGCTGACCGAGACGGCGCCGGACTCCTGGCGCACCCCGTCCCCCTGCCGTTCCCGGCCCCCCTCCCGCTCCTCCTCCACCGGCACGGCCTCGTCCCGGGGGCCCTTCGGGGACCAGACCAGGCGGCCCGCCTTCGCCGAGCGGGCGATGAGCTTGGTGAGCGGGGTGAGGAGGGCCGAAGCCGGCGGGGAGAGGAGGAGGGCGACCGCGGTGCCGAGGGCGAGGCCGCCGATCACGTCGGTGGGGTAGTGGACGCCCAGGTAGACGCGGCTGAGGCCGAGCAGGACGGCGAGGGCGATGCCGACCAGGCCCGCCCGCCGGTGCGCGATGAACAGGCCGACCGCGAGCGCCATCGCCAGCGTGGCGTGGTCGCTGACGAAGGAGAAGTCGGTCGTGCCGCCGATCAGTTCCTCGACACCCCGGTGCTGCTCGGCCGGCCTCGGGCGGCCGACGAAGCCCCGGATCGGGATGTTCACCAACAGGGCGGCCCCCGCGGCGAGCGGCGCCCAGACGACGGCGGCGACGGCCCCCGCGGCCTCCTCGCGGTCGGGCGTGCGACGCACCCGCCACCAGGTCCACAGCGTCAGCAGGACGACGGCGAGGACCAGTCCGTACACCCCGGCGAACGAGACGACGCGGTCGACCCAGTCGGGGGAGGTGGCGGCGAGGCCGTTGATGTCGTAGAGCAGACCCACGTCAGGGTTCGACCCGGTGGTCTCCAGTCCAGCCATCGCGGTGCGGCCCCTTGTCTGCTCGCCTGCCGGCACACCTTGACGTGTGCCTCTTCTGCCTTCGCAACCCCCGTGGTCCGAAGTGACGGCTCCGCCACCACCGTGGTGACGGTCCGTCCGGTGCGTGCTGCTGCGTGGTCAGTGCGGCGTGCTGCCCCCGACCAGGAAACGCCCGTGGGCCCACGGGCCGTTCCACCCTCCACGGAACGATCACCCTCCTGTTATCGAAGAGAGATCCATCCTCGCAGCTCAGAGAAGGAATCTGACACAGAGTTCAAGCCACCTTACCGTGCGCGTTCAGGACGTGAGGGCCCTTGACACAGCGGGTTCCCCGGCCTGGTCCGTACGGCCCTCGGCCTCGGCCCGGCGAGCCCCCCGCTCATCGGCCGCCTCACCGGCCGTCCCGTCCGGGGAGCCGTCCGCATCGCCGCCGGAGGTCTCGTCGGAGGACTCGCCCGCACCCTCGTCGCCCGCCTCGTCGCCCGCCTCGTCCTGCCGCCCGTCAGCGGGCTCCTCCGCCTGCTCGTCCGGCTTCCCCTCAGGCTTCCCGTCCGGCCCGTTCTCCGGCTCCTCGGCGGGGGCGGTCGGCAGGGCCTCGGCGCCGTCCGCCGTGACGCGGGTGGCACCGAAGTAGTCGGGGGTGTCGATCCGGGTGAAGCGGATGACGGCCCCGGTGCGGGGCGCGTCGATCATGTAGCCGCCGCCCACGTAGATCCCGACGTGGCGGATGGCGCGCGAGTTGGTGAGGTCGTCGGAGAAGAAGACGAGGTCACCGGGGAGCAGCTCCTTCCGCGAGGGATGCGGCCCGGCGTTGTACTGGTCGTTGGCGACGCGCGGCAGCTCGATCCCCGCCTTGCGGTACGCCGCCTGGGTCAGCCCCGAGCAGTCGAACCGGCCGCCCTGCTCGGCGGTGCCCGTCCCGCCCCACAGATAGGGCGTCCCCAGCTTCTGCTGGGCGTAGTTGATGGCGATGGCCGCCTGCTTGGACGGCTCGACCCGGGTCACCGGCCGGGCGAAGCTCTTGGAGAGGTCGGTGATGGTCTTCACGTAGTTCTGCGTCTCGCTGTACGGCGGCACGCCCCCGTACTTGATGACGGCGTACGGCCCGGCGTTGTAGGCGGCGAGCATGTTGTGCGTCGGGTCGCCGGGGGCGTCCTTGACGTACTTGGCGAGTTCGCAGTCGTAGTAGGCGGCCGAGGGGATCGCGTCGCGCGGGTCCCAGACGTCGCGCACGCCGTCCTTGTTGCCGTCGATGCCGTGGGTCGCCCACGTGCCGGGGATGAACTGCGCGATGCCCTGCGCGGCGGCCGGGCTCTGCGCCTTCGGGTCGAAGCCGCTCTCCTGGTAGAGCTGGGCGGCGAGCAGGGCCGGGTTGATCGCGGGGCAGAGGTTGCCCCATTTCTGCACGAGGTCCTGGTACTGCGCCGGTACGGCCCCCTTGGCCAGCCCCACCGCTCCACCCGCGGTCCCGCCCGCCATCGACCCGGCGGCGGCCAGCGTGCCGACGAAGAGCAGCGCGACGAACCCGAGGCACGTCGTGATCCCGATCCCGCCCACCACCAGAACCTTCTTCACGCCCCCAGGGTCCCCCATCGCGGCCGGAAGCGAACAGATTTCCCGCACACATGACGCAGACCACGCCGGTACGGCCGGTATGTGACGCCCGATCAGCGCCCGCGCCCCCGCCGCCTCGTACGCAAGCGCGTCCGGCACGCGGAAAACTGCGTGCACCGCCCACTCACCGCGCCCTAAGGTCGTCCCCCGTGGACCCGCTGACCGAGAAACAGATCCGTGCGTCGTTCGTCAACAGCACGAAGGGAGAGGCCGCGCGCCTGCGCCTCCCGCTCGACTTCGCCGAGCTGCCCTGGACCGACCTCGACTTCCTCGGCTGGGTCGACCCCGGCGCGCCGCTCCGCGCCCACCTCGTCGTGCCGGGCGCCGACGAGAAGCCGCTCGGCGTCTCCCTGCGCGTCCCGGCCCTCGGCCGCACCAGCGCCATGAAGTCGAGCCTGTGCCAGGTCTGCCTGACGGCCCATGCCTCCTCCGGCGTCAGTCTCTTCACCGCTCCGCTGGCCGGACAGCGCGGCCGCCAGGGCAACACCGTCGGCATCTACCTCTGCGCCGACCTCGCCTGCCCCCTCTACGTACGCGGCAAGCGGCAGCCCCAGCTCCGCTCCGGCCGCCAGGAGGAGTCCCTGACCACCGAGGAGCGCGTCACCCGCCTGAGGACCAACCTGGACGCCTTCACGGCGAAGGTGGTCGACGGGTAGGGCTCCGCACGCGGCCGTCGAAGCCGGGGAACCCGGCGGCGTCCGCCACCACCTCGGCGGGCGCCCGGCGCCGGTCCGGGGCGTACCGCCGGGCCACCGCCAGACGCGCGGCTCCCGGCCGCGCCTCTCCCCCGGAGTCCTGCCCGGCGCACGCCTCCCAGGGCCGAGCCCCGCGGCCGGCGGCCGCAGGAAGTCCGCCGGATGCCGCGCGAGCACCGCGTTCTCCCCCTCCGGCCAGGAGGGCGACGGCTGCTCGACCGAGAGGCCTGCCCTCCCGGACCAGCCGGAACGCGGCGTACCCCCCGCTGCCGTCCTGTCCGAGGACCCGGAAGCGACCGCCGCCGGCCTCGTCGTTCCCCGCCCACGAGCGGCACCACTCACCGGTCTCCCCGTCGGCAGGAACTCCGGGAACGGCTCGAAACCGACCCCGTCCCCGTCGTCGTGGTCGTGGTCGTCGTCGTGGTCGTGGTCGTCGCCGAACCCGCCGTCGAGCGCGGCGGCCGGCGGCGCGGGGGCCCCGTGACTCCTCGTCAACCGTGCGGCCACGCCGGACGGGCCCGCCGGCAGCGGCCCTCCCCGGCCCGGCCGACGCCTCGGACCACGCTCCGGGCCCGGCGGGCCGGCGCTTGCGGCCACCCCCTGGTCTCCCGAGCCTCCCGGGGGTGAGACTCCCCCCATGACCCGACCCGAACACAGTGACAAGGCGGACCTCGTCCGCTACCTCCAGGAGTCCAGGGACGCCCTGCTCTGGAAACTGGACGGCCTGTCGGAGTACGACGCCAGGCGGCCCCTGACCCCCACGGGGACCAACCTCCTCGGCCTGGTGAAACACCTCACCGGAGTGGAACTCGGCTACTTCGGCGACACCTTCGGCCGCCCGTACTTCACCGGGCAGCCCCTGCCCGGGTGGTGGTGGACCGAGACCACCGACCCCCACGCCGACATGTACGCCACCCCGGACGAGCCCCGCGAGGCGATCACGGACCTGTACCGCCGGGCGTGGCAGCACGCCCAGGCCACGTTCGACGCCCTCCCGCTCGACGCCGTGGGGCACGTCCCGTGGTGGCCGGAGGAGCGCCGGGAGGTCACCCTGCACCACATCATGGTCCGGGTCACCGCCGACACCCAGCGGCACGCGGGCCACGCCGACATCCTCCGCGAACTCCTCGACGGCTCGGCCGGGTTGCTGGCGGGAAAGGACGCCCTGGCGACGGGCGACGCGGAGGACTGGGCACGCCACCGTGACCGCGTGCGGCGGGCCGCCGAGGAGGCCGGGGCCCGCTGACCCGGCGGCGCCGCGCGGCGGGGCCCGCTCAGCGGTCGGTCAGCGCCGGT
The DNA here is from genome assembly GCF_011170125.1 of Streptomyces diastaticus subsp. diastaticus. NCBI lineage: Bacteria > Bacillati > Actinomycetota > Actinomycetes > Kitasatosporales > Streptomycetaceae > Streptomyces > Streptomyces diastaticus. The sequence goes on from NZ_BLLN01000002.1 coordinate 433,043, forward strand.
ACCAGCAGGGACGCGTCGACCGTGCCCAGGCCGCTGGCCAGGTCGTAGCCGCGGGTGGCGCGGTGGCCGTCATCGCCGTTGGTGCCGTCGGTGATGTCGAGCAGGCCCGCCTCGCGGCCCGTGTCGACGTCGCGTCCCCGCTCGTACAGGTGGTGGTGGAGCCGACCGACCCGGTCGCCGGCCTCCTGGTCGGCGTCGGCGACGATCCCGGCGAACAGGGGGGCGGCCAGACTCGTCCCGGCCATCGGTACCCAGGCCGGTGTCCTGCCGCCCTCGGTGAAGTGGATCATCGTGGAGCCGTCCCCGGAGGCCGTCATCGACAGGTCGGGCACGCCGCGCTTCCCTCCGACGGCGGGCTCGACCCGGTTCTGGTAGGAGGGCCGGTCGAAGACCTCGGAGACCCCGCCGCCGGAGGCGCCCGCGCGGTCCGCCCACACCACGTCCGGGTCGGTCCGCCGCCCCTCGTCGTCGAGGCCGAGCCGCAGCCCGCCGACCGCGACGACGCTCGGGTCGGACGCGGGCCAGGAGACGCCCCGTACGGGCTCGCCGTCCGCCTCGGTCGGCGCGGCGCCGCCGTCCCCGGCGGGGGCGACCACGGTGATGCCCTTGCGGGCGGCGTCGAGGAAGACCGGCGCCATCTCCTTGAACTCGTCCCGCAGTTCCCGTCCCAGCTCGCCCTTCTCCGGTACGGCGAAACTCACCGACAGCACATCGGCGGAGTCGTCCTCGATCACCTGCCGCGCCACGCCGGCGAGCCGCCGCGCCCCGTTGGCCGTCAGCCCTTCGTCGGCCTCGCCGCGCGCCGCGTCGACCTGGTGCAGCACGACCTTCGCGTCGGGCGCCATCGCGTGCACCGCCTGCACGGCCAGGGTGGTGTCCTTGGCCTGGGAGACCATCACCTCGCTGTCCCAGTCGAACGGCGCAGCCTCCCCGTCCTCGGGCCCGTGCCGCACCACCTCGACCTGCGGCGGGGCCAGCCGCAGCTTCTCGCTGAACGCCCGCAGGTCCGCCTCCAGCACCGGCGACCCGACCGGCATCACCACAGCCACCGTCTGCCCCTTGCCCGTCGCCTCCAGGTCCCGCACGCCGTAGACGTTCCGTAGCTGGTCGAAGGTGTAGCAGGCGGTCCGCTGCTCCTTGCGGCACGCCTCCTGGGCCTCACGCACCGAGGGGTCGGGCTCGTCGGCGGCGGGCGACGCCGGTGCCCGCGTCCCGGGCATCCGCTGCTCGGTCCCGGCTCCCCGCGTCCGCTCGGGCGGCTGCTCCACCGGCTTGACCGCCTGGCACCCCGCGACCAGCGCCGCGGCCGTCAGCACGGCCATCCCCGCCCGCGCCCTCGCTCCCCTGCCCATGTCCCGGCCCTCCACGACGACACCCCCGGACGACCCGAGGCCATCCCACCCTCCGCCGCCGGGGAGGGGGCGGCGAGCGAGAGGGGACCGGCCGGGTGAACGGGTCCCCGCCCGCGCGCCGGGCTCACCAGGCCGGTGCGGGACCGGCCCCGGGCAGCGGCACACCTCTGAGCTGCGGCCCTCTGGCGGGCCCGTTGACGTGGAACGCCTTCCGGACGGCGGCGGCGCCGGTGACCGCGGTCGCCGGGGTGACGGAGTGGTCGACGGGGTCGGGCGGCAGGTCGCCGTAGCGGGCCAGCTCGCGGCGGCAGGCGCGGCACAGGCCCGGCTGGAACATGGGCGCGGCGCAGTTGGTGCAGGCCGGCCGGGAGGCGGGGCGGGGTTTCGGGGGCCGTGGGGCGGGCTTCTTGCGGCGCAGCCGGTCGGCGACCAGGGCGGCGGCCGCGTGCACCCGGTCCGGGAGGCCGCTGGTCAACGCGTGGAACACGGACGCCTCGTCGGCGCCGACCGCGAACCACTCGTCCAGCAGCGGCGCCAGTTCGCGCGCCTCGTCGGCCCCGAGTGTCAGCCGCCGGTCCCGCAGACCGAGCCGGGACAGCACCTCGGCGCTCCCGGTGAGGGGTTCCTCGCGGCGAGGGCGCTGCGGCGCGTCTGCGGGGTCGGGGGGCGGCATCTGGCCCTCGGCCGCCTCGGCGGTCTCCCAGGCGATCGGCGGGGCCTCCAGGGGCGTCGCCGGGCTCGTCGCGGCCGTCGGCGCCGACGCGGTGGAGACCGGTTCCGCGCCGCGGGCGCCGTCCGGCCCGCGGGGCGCGGGGACGAGGCGCGCCGGACCCACCGGGTCCGAGGCCGGTGCCGGTGCCGGGCCCGAGTCCCGCGCGAGGCCCTGGCCCCGCGGCTCGGTCCGCCGCTCCCGCGGCTCCGCCTCCGCTCCCGCGCGGCCCCGCTGCCTGCGCCGCCCACCGGGACCGGCGCTCTCGGCGCCGTGCGCTCCGGGGGAGGGGACTCCCAGGGTGGGGGGTCTTGTACTCCCCGTCTTGCCCGTATGGGTATGGCCGGAGCCGCCGTCGCGCGGTTCACCGGAGTCCGGGTTCCCGCGCAGCGGCCCGCGGGCCGCTGCGGCCTCCGGTACGCCTGGCAGCCCCGGTACACCCGGCTCGTCGACGTACGGCACGTCGAAGACCTCGTAGTGGGTGGAGAGGCGGCCGGCCGGGCCCCGGCTCCTGACCCGGCGGAGGTACCTGGTCTCCTCCAGCTGCCGCAGGGCGGCCGCCACCCGGTCTCGCCCCTCGTCGCGCAGTCCGGCGAGTTGGCGTACCGAGGTCCTGCTGCCGTCAGGGAGCCCGAGGAGGTACGTGAGGATGCCCGCCGCCGTCCACGAAAGGCGCTTGTCGCGCGCCGTGGCGTTGGGAAGAGTGGTGAAAGCGCGCTTGGGCGCGCTACGGTGAATACGCATTCGGGAAGGTCTGTTCCTGATGTCATGACGGCAGGGAGCGGCAACTCCCGTGTTCGTCCGCCCCCGTGTGCTGCGCACCGGGGGCTTTTCCTGTGAGCGGGCATATGCGCCGCTCGACGGCGACTCTATGTGCCGCCAAAAGGGCGAAGGCAAGTCCGAACAGGTATTTCGGGCCCGCACAGACGGATATTCACTCTCCCGGGTGAGACACGGGTGCCGAGTGGTTCTCCTCCAGGTCGTCGAGCACCCCCAGGTCACCCGCCGCCCACGCCAGCAGGGTGCTCCGCAGCAGCAGAGGGTGGACCAGATCGCCGCCTGAGCCGGGCTGGTGCCGCCATTTCAGCGGCCAGGTCCAGCCGCTCAGCGCCGGTACGGGAATGAACGCGATGCGCCCGGACTCGCCCGTCAGCCGTGTCACCCCGTCCGGCCAGCTCCGGTGTCCCGTCGAGCCGACCGGGACCAGGAAGTACACCGCCCGCCGGCCCCTGACCTCCTCGACCACGGGGCCCGGCTCGCCCAGGGTCATCTGCGCCATGGCCTCGGCGATCAGCCGTCCGGCGCCCCCGTCCATCCGGACAGCGTCGAACCGCACGCCCGCTTTGCGCAGCTGGACGCCGCAGGAGGGCACCCAGTCCAGTTCCGTCGCGTGACTTTCCGTATTCATAGGACCAGTGAAGTACCCCGGCAGGACCGTTTCCATGACTCTCTGTCGCTGTTCGCCACCCCGGAAATCTCGCACGAGCGTCACGGGACCACTTGAGTCCTCTTCCGTTCGGAGATGACCGTTTCGCCGGGCGAAGAGCGTCCGGCCGTGAGAAGAACACGACCGGGGCTCAGCGGACGGCGGGGCCGGCCAGTTCCTCGATGAGAGCGAGCGAATCGGCGTTGTAGGCCGCGATGATCGCCTGGGCCTCGGCGTGGCGCTGCTGGGTGAGGGCGTCGATCAAGGCCCCGTGGCCGGTCCACAGACGGCCGCGCAGGTCGCCGTGGCGGCGCAGGTAGGGGACGGAGCAGACCCACGACTGCAGGCGCAGGCGGTAGGCGAAGTCGGAGAGATAGGGGTTGCCGAAGAGGGCGCAGAGTTCCTGCCAGAACCGCAGGTCGTAGCCGATGAGGACGTTGAGGTCCCCGGCGGAGGCGGCCCGGGCGCACTCCTCGCCCCGGCGCCGCACGGCGAGGTAGCGGCCCGGATCGGCGGGGGCGTGGTGGCCGAGCCCGCTGAACATGGCGTCGGCGATCAGCCCCCGGGCCTCGACCATGGCCCGGTAGTCGGTGACCGAGAACTCGTGCACGCGGAAGCCGCGGTGCTGGACGGAGTCGAGCAGCCCCTGCGCGGACAGATCGACCAGCGCCTCGCGAACCGGGGTGGCGGAGACCCCGTACTGCTCGGCGATCTCCTTGACGGTGAACTCCTGGCCGGGGCGCAGCCGTCCGGCGAGGACCTCGTCACGCAGCGCACCGGCGATCTGCTGGCGCAGCGTGGAGCGGGTGACGGCGTGGACGCTGTTCCCGCGCGTCGCGCACATCTGCCTGTCCTTCCCGTTCGCGGTCGCGTATGAGCACGTCAGCCTACGCGCTACGGGAGCCGGGAGCGCCGCGCGTGCGGCGGGAAACGGCTCGGCCGGGGGCCGGCCGGGATCGGCTCCGGCCGGCGCGGGCCGGGCGACGCCTCCCCTGGGGCCACGGAGGGTGACCGATGTTTCACGTGAAACATCGGTCACTTTCCGTGTGCGAGGTCGCCCCCGCCGGGGCGGGATCCGTCAGACGGTGTGTTCGTCGGCGACACTCAGCGCCTCGTCGAGGGCGGCGAAGCCCTCCTTCAGCTCCTCCTCCGTGACGGTGCACGGCGGCACGACGTGGGTCCGGTTCATGTTGATGAACGGCCACAGACCGCGCTTCTTGGCGGCGGCGCCGAAGGCGGCCATCGGCGCGTTGGCCTCGCCGGTGGCGTTGTACGGCACCAGGGGCTCACGCGTCTCGCGGTCCTTGACCAGTTCCAGCGCCCAGAACATGCCGACGCCCCGGACCTCACCCACGCTCGGGTGACGCTCGGCGAGGCGGCGCAGCTCCGGCTCGACCACCTCGGTACCCAGGCGCGCGGCGTTCTCGACCACGCCCTCCTCGTCCATCACCTTCAGCGTGGCGACGGCGGCGGCGCAGGCCAGGGGGTGACCGGAGTAGGTCAGGCCGCCCGGATAGGGGCGCTTGGCGAAGGTCTCGGCGATCTTGCCGCTGATCGCGACGCCGCCGAGCGGGACGTACCCGGAGTTGACGCCCTTGGCGAAGGTCATCAGGTCGGGCACCACGTCGTAGTGGTCGGCGGCGAACCAGGTGCCGGCCCGGCCGAATCCGGCCATGACCTCGTCCAGGATGAAGACGATGCCGTACCGGTCGCAGAGCTCGCGGACGCCCTGGAGGTAGCCGGGCGGCGGCGTCATGATGCCCGCGGTACCGGGGATGGTCTCCAGGATGATCGCGGCGATGGTCTGCGGGCCCTCGTAGGCGAGGGTCGACTCCAGGTGGGCGAGGGCGCGTTCGCACTCCTGCGCCTCGTTCTCCGCGTAGAACGGCGAGCGGTACAGGAAGGGGGCCCAGAAGTGGACGACCCCGGCGCTGCCGCTGTCGGAGGCCCAGCGACGAGGGTCGCCGGTGAGGTTGATCGCGGCGGCGGTGGAGCCGTGGTACGAGCGGTAGGCGCTCAGCACCTTGGTGCGGCCGGTGTGGACACGTGCCATCCGTACGGCGTTCTCCACGGCCTCGGCGCCGCCGTTGGTGAAGAAGATCTTGTCGAGGTCGCCCGGGGTCCGCTCGGCGATCAGCCGGGCCGCCTCGGACCGTGCCTCGACGGCGAAGGCGGGGGCGAAGGTGGCCAGCCGGCCCGCCTGCTCCTGGATCGCCGCGACCACCTTGGGGTGCTGGTAGCCGATGTTGGTGAAGACCAGGCCGCTGGAGAAGTCGAGGAAGCGGTTGCCTTCGTAGTCCCAGAAGTACGACCCCTGCGCGCCGGCCACGGCGAGCGGGTCGATCAGATCCTGCGCGGACCACGAATGGAACACATGCGCCCGGTCGGCGGCCTTGACGGCGGCACCGGTCTGCGGGTCGGGCTCGGGGAGCTCCGGGAGGGGGGAGCCGTGCTGGCTGGACTGAGGGGTCATGCCCACAGGCTAAGAGCGAGGTGCGTGGTCGGGGAATGGGCGGTGTGTCTGGTGCCGGAAGCCGGGGGCGACAGGTTGTCGGGGGCGGGCGCGCCGGAGGCGGCCGGGAAGCCCCGCCGCGCCGCCTGCCCGGGCGGACGTGCCGGGTCAGCCGCGGTTCCGGGCCACCTCGAGCGCGGCCGTCGTCCGTGCCTCGTCGAAGGCGTCCACCGGGTCCCGGCCCCCCTTGCGCCACGGCTCGGCCCCGCACCAGGGCCCGATCGCGCGGAACACCGGCAGCGCGGCCCCGTACATCCCGCACCGCGTCAGGTGATACGCGAGAAGGTGGCGCAGGCCGGGCAGGCGCGGGTCGGTCTCGGGGACGGTGGCGAGCCCGCGGGCCACGATCAGCAGCATCTCCTTGTCCTCCGCCGTGGTCGGCAGCCCGCGCCGGCCCCGCTGCGCCTCGGCCTCGTCCAGCGCGTGCAGGTAGACGCCGCAGAGCACGCTGCCGGGTGGGGCCAGGGCCAGGGTGTCCCCGGCGAACCGCCCCATCAGTTCCTGCGAGCCGTGCCACTTGGGGGCCCAGTACTGGAGCGCCTGGAGGTGGCCGGCCCAGTGATGAGGGGCGCGGGCCCGCAGTTCCTCGAAGAGGCGGGAGAACTGGCCGTGGTCGTAGTCGAGGGCGCGGGCCGCCGTCACCATCACGACCCACGGACCGGGGTCGTCGGGGGCCAGTCCGGACGCCTCGTGGGCGGCCTTCATCGCGTCGGGGAGCATCCGCCGGAAGGTGGCCATGTCCGCCGGGGAGACCTGGTCGGCGTAGGCGCCGCCCCGGATCGACCAGGCCCGGTGCAGCAGCAGCCCGGCCCGCACGGTGGCGGCGTCGCCGCTCTCCGGCCGCGCCTCGCGCCACCGTTGGAGCCAGTCGTCGTCCTCCTGGGCCAGTTCCCGGAGGAGTTCGACGCGTGACCAGCGTTCGTCCCAGTCCTCCCCGGCCGCCTCCACGTAGGCGGCGGCCTGCTTCCACTCGCCCCGGCGGGCGGCGAGGACGACCTCCGCCACGGTCTCGCGACCGGGGTCGGCACGGTGGGGCCCGGCACGGCCGGGGTCCAGCTCCGCACGGGGCACCAGGCCGTGCCGGGCGGGGTCGAACGCCGCCCGCTTCCGGGAACGGCGTATCCAGGAGACCATGGAGGCCGCGCCGAGACCGGCGGCCGCGAGGGCGAAGATGCTGATCACCCGCGAGATCATGACGCCACGCGCCCCTCGCGGCAAGGGGATGCGCCGCCCGCCCCCGCCTTTCGTCCCGGTCCGGACACGAAGCGTGGCGGCCCGGGCGCGAGCGCGGGCCCGCCGACTATCCTCCGGACCGGTGGCAGACGCGGGTTACGGGGGAGGCGGCGCCGCGATGGAACAACTCGGTCCTGAGGACCCGCACCACATAGGGGCGTACCGCCTCCAGGCCCGCCTGGGCGCGGGCGGCATGGGCCAGGTCTATCTGGCCCGCTCCGACCGGGGGCGCACCGTCGCGGTGAAGCTGGTCCGCCGGGAACTGGCCGAACGGGCGGAGTTCCGCGACCGGTTCCGCAAGGAGGTCGCCGCGGCGCGACGGGTCGGCGGCGCCTGGACGGCCCCCGTCCTCGACGCCGACACCGAGGCCGAGGTGCCGTGGCTGGCCACCGGCTACGTCGCGGGCCCCTCCCTCCAGTCGGTGGTCACCTCGCACCACGGCCCGCTCCCCGAGCGCTCGGTCCGCATCCTGGCGGCCGGGCTCGCCCACGCCCTCAAGGACATCCACGCCGCGGGCCTCATCCACCGCGACCTCAAGCCGTCCAACGTCCTCGTCACCCTCGACGGCCCGCGCGTCATCGACTTCGGCATCGCCCGCGCCCTGGAGACCACCGCCGACGCCGACCTCACCCGGACCGGCGCCGTCGTCGGCTCCCCGGGCTTCATGGCCCCCGAACAGGTGCGCGGCGACCGCGTCACCCCGGCCGCGGACGTGTTCTGCCTCGGCTCGGTCCTCACCTACGCGGCCACCGGCACACTGCCCTTCGGCACGGCCGGCAGCGGCGTCCACGCCCTGATGTACCGCATCGCCCAGGAGCCGCCCGACCTGGCGGAGGTCCCCGAGAGCCTCCGGGAACTCATCGGTGCCTGCCTCGCCAAGGACCCCGGGGCCCGCCCCACCCCCGACCGCCTGCTCGCCCTGACCGGCGCCGACGACACCGTCAGCGGCGGCAAGGCCCTCGACCCGTGGCTCCCCGGCGGCCTCGTCGCCCAACTCGGGCGCCACGCGGTCCGCCTGCTGGACCGGGAGGACCCGCAGAGCGACCCCGCGCCGGGACCCGCCGCGGCCGCCGCCCCCGCCGGGCCGCCCGCCTCCGGAGAGGCCGCCGAGGCGGGCACGCCCGCCTCGTCCGAGGCCCCGGCCGCGCCCGTCCCGCCCGATCCCGCCGCCCCCGGCACGCCCCCGCCCGGCGGCGTCAGCCACCTCCCCACGGTCGTCGTCGGCCCCACGCCGCCGCCTCCGCCGCCACCGGCCGCCCAGCCCCAGGCGGCCCCGCCCCGGACCCCGGCCCCGGCCCCGGCCCCGGCCCCGGCCCCGGCCCCGGCGCACGCCTACGTCCAGCCGCACCCCGCCTACGGCTACCCCGGGCCCCACCAGCACCCGGAGCCGGCCCCGACCCCGCCGTACGGACCTGCCCCGCTCCCCGCTCCCGCGCGTGACCGGGGCCCGACGATCCTGCTGCTGGTGGTGGCCCTGCTCGTCGCCCTCGGCGCCGGCGCCGGGGTCTACGCCTTCCTCCGCGGCGGGGACGACGTGGCGAACGATCCGAAGCAGCCCTCCCCCACCGCCTCCGCCGGCCCGGGCGGCGCCCCGGCCCCGGTCGAGCGGCCGCCCTCCGGCGACGACGGCAGCGACGACGGCGACGACGGCGACGACGGCGATGGCGACGGCGACGGCGACGGCGAGACGATCCCCGCCGCCTTCCTGGGTACCTGGTCCACCACCATCGGCGCCTCCGACGACCGCCGCCTCACCCTCCAGCAGGGCGCGGTCGGTGACACGGTGCTCTCGCTGACCGCGACCGGCCCCCTCAAGGGCGGTACCGGCTCCTACCGGTGCGTCTTCCAGGCGGAGCTGACCGCCGCGCCCGGCACGCGCGGGCCGGTGCGCGTCGGCCCGTCGCGGGTGGTGGTCGGCGAGCCGGTGACCTCGTGCAGCGTGGGCGAGTCCACCACGCTGACCCTGCACGGCGACGGCCGCCTCACCCGCGTCAACGACGCGACGGGGGAGTCGCTCACCTACACCAAGGTGGGATGAGCGCGGCCGGCCGGCCGGGCTCGCCGACCGGCCGGCCCGAGGCCCGGCGGACTCGGGACGTCAGGCGGACTCCCCGGCCCGCCCGCCCTTGCGGAAACTCCATCCGGTGTTGAGGCAGGCCTCCGCGAGTGGCTCGAAATAACCCTCCGGGTGACCGAGTTCGGCGGCCAGTTCGTCCCAACGGTGCTCGACCACGTACGCCTTGCAGCGGTCGCAGGCGAACCACTGCTGGGATTCGTGGCGGATCTTCTGCCGCGTGCCCTGCTCGTCGGTGACCCGCCAGAAGTGGACGGACTTGACCGGGAACATCAGGGTGAGGGGGCGGGACGAGTCCCAGCAGAGGGTGCAGTCGCGGGGCGTCCACGTCCGCTCGGGGGACAGGTCGTCGAAGTAGCCCATGGGCGCAGGGTACTCGCGGTCCCCGGGCAGTCGTCCCGCCATCACTCACTCCCGTCGCGCGGCCAGCCAGGCGGCTATCGCCTCCGCCATGGGCATACCCGTCTCGATCTCGGCGAAGAGGAACTGGCCGCCCGCGTTCGCTTCCAGGAACCACGGAACCCCCTCCGGATCGATCGCGAAGTCAATTGCCGCGTAGGTGAGTTGGGCCATGTCCAGGTATCTGCGGACGGCCGCGCGCAGCGACCCGGACACCTCGCCCGCCACCCATTCGCAGGCGTCCGGCGGCAGGAAACGCCAGTCGAGGGTGTCGGTGCGCGGGGTGACGTAGGCCGGGAAGCAGCGGTCGCCCACGACGGTCAGCCGCAGGTCCGTGCGCTTGGGAACGCGCTGCTGGAGGCAGGTGGCGCAGGCCGCGACGCCCGTGAAGTCGGCGTCGGGCGGGACGGCCGCGGTGGGCAGGGTGAGCGGCGGATTCCGCGGGTGACGGCCGGTCACCGACTTGACGACCAGCCCGCCCCCGGCGTCCGCGTACGCCTTCTGGAAGCGGGCGGCCTCGTCGGCGTCGGTGGTGACGAGGGTGTCCGGGACGCGCAGCCCGGCGCGGGCGGCGGTGGCCAGTTGCCAGAGCTTGTGACGAGAGCGCTCCAGGGCGTCCGGATCGTTCATCCAGCGTGCGCCGGTGGCGCGCAGCGCGCCCCAGAGCGCGCGTTCACACTCCAGGGTGATCCAGGCACGCTGCTCCGAGGCGACGTGGGCCCCCGGCGTCCCCGGGCGCCGCACCCACACCGAGCGGATCTCCTCCAGCGCGACGCGCCCGGCCGGGGTGGCCAGGTGACCGGTGACCTCGCCGTCCGGCGTGACGCGGACGGCGAGGTCGATCCGGCCGGGGAAGTCCGCCGGATCGCAACGGAGGACCGGCACGCCGCGCCCGCGCAGCCGGAGCACGACCGCGTCGGCCGTGACGTCCTCCTCGCAGGTCAGGACGAGGACCGTCATCGCTCAGTCGTCCCAGTGGGTCTTGCTCCCGGCCGTGGAGGCGGTGCTGCCCAGCCGGGCGAGGAGCGCGGTGTCCTCGGCCGCGTACCCGCCGTCGGCCAGCAGGTTGACCTGCTCGGACTGGTCGAAGGCGTAAGGCGCCACCGGCTCGCCGGCCTGCGGGCGGGCGTACTGGAGGGCGAAGGGCGTCATCGTCATCGTGCACTCTCCTCGGCGTCTGGCCTCTGTCGGGACACGGGCGGGGGCGTGCCGGTGGCGCCGCGGAGCCTCGGGCAGGCCCCGCCGACCGGACGTCCGGTCAAGGGAACTTGTGCCCAGGACGTGACGAAAGTAGGGACAATCCGGTAATCAATCGCGTTCCTGATTACCCAGACCGGGGGGCAGATGCCAGCGCCGAAGTCCGTGGACCCCACCGCCTCGCTCGCGGCACTGCTCGGCGCGCGCATCCGCCGGCTGCGGAGAGCGAAGGGCTGGAGCCAGACGGAGCTGGCCGCTAAGGGCGCCACCTCGCAGGGCCGCCTCGCCCAGATGGAACTCGGCCGCGAGACCCCCAGTCAGACGGTCTGCCAACTCCTCGACCAGGCACTCGACGCCGACGGCGAACTCCTCGCGCTCTGGGCCCACATCGAGCGCACCCCCTACCCCGACTGGTCCCGCGCCTTCATGCGGTACGAGCAGCGCGCCACCCGGATGCGCAAGTACATGGCCGCCACCGTCCCGGGCCTTCTCCAGACGGAGAGTTACGTACGCACGCTGCTGACCGCGGCCCGGCCCAGCGTCGGCGGCGCTCTGGAGAGCCTGGTACGCGCCCGGCTGGAGCGGCGGCTGCTGCTCACCGGTGAGTCGCCGCCGTACTTCTGGGCCATCCTCGACGAGGCCGTACTGCGCAGACCCATCGGGCCGCCGGAGGTGATGCGGGAGCAGTTGACGTATCTGCTCCACATGCAGGAGACGGAGCGGGTGTCGCTCCAGGTGCTGCCGTTCTCCGCCGGCGTGCACCCGGCGCTCGGCGGCTCGGTCACCGTCCTCAGCTTCGACCGCCGGCCGGACGTCGCCTACCTGGAGAGTTCGCACTCCGGGGAGCTGGTCGACGACCCGGAGGCGGCCGCGGGGTACGGGCTAGCATTCGATCAGCTTCACGCCCAGGCGCTCTCACCCCATGCGTCCGCAGCCATGATCCGCAACGTGTTGGAGGGCCCCTACGGTGTCACTCGCGTCTCCCGACGGCGTCGCCGGTCCGTGGCGCAGGAGCAGCTACAGCAACACGCAGGGTGGAGACTGCGTCGAGGTCCGCGACGACCTGCCCGGCCTGGTTCCGATACGTGACAGCAAGGACCCGGACCGGGGAACGGTGCGGGTCTCGGACCGCGCCTGGCGGGTGTTCCTGACCGTGACGCGGGGCCAGGCGCGGAGCTAGGGCCGCCTCCACATCCCGCGCGGCGGTGTCCGCGGTGGCCGGTGCGTGCTCCCGGCGTGCGGGAGAAGGGTCCTCGTGGTGGAGCTGCCCGGGCCGCCGGCCGGCGCGGTGGGAGTGCGTGCCGGACACCGCCGGGCGGCGCGCGGGGGACGGGACGTGAAGACACCCCGCGGGAGGCCCGGGCCCGTCGGGGACGCCCGGCGGGGCCCCCGGCGGGACCCCCGGCGCGGGCGGCGGCGGTGGCCGCGTGCGAGGGTGGGCGAAGGGCGAAACGGTTCGCCCACGGTCCACGGACCACGGCACACGGGCCACGGCGCACGTCCGGTGAGGGGGGAGTCGGCTATGGCGGAGCAGCGGCAGCACGACCGGCAGACGTCCCCCTCGCGCCTCTCGCGACGCCGCGAGACCGTCGCCGAACTACGCTCCCAGGGCCGTGCGGGACCCGAACTGCGCGACGTGCTCCCCGGCTTCGCCGGGATGGTCCTCGTGACCGCCGGCCCGATGCTGGGCCTGGCCTGGCTGTACCGGGTGCACGGCATCGGCGCCCTGCTCCTCGGGGCCCTGCTGCTCGCGGCCGCCACCCTGGTCGGGGTGCCCTGGCGCCGCGCGGTGGTCCGCCGGCGAGGCGGCCGCTACACCCCGGCCGAACTCGCCGTCCTCGACGACCACGGCCTCGCGGTGGCCGCCGAACGCATACTGCGCCGCGACGGCTGGCACGTCCTGCCCGTGCCGGACGACGGCAGACCCCGGCTGTACGCGCGCGACCGCCGCGACCGCCGCCTGGAGGTGTCGTTCCGCCCGGTCGACGACGGCCCGGGCGTGGCGGAGCCGCCCGGCGGCCCGGCCACCCTGCGCGAGCCGGGCGGCCCCGCCGACGACCGGGTGATCCGGGTCGTGATCAGCATGGGCACGTACAGCCCCGTCGAGGTCGAATGGGCCTCCCGGCCGGGCGGCGACCACCTGGTCGACGGCCGGCGGTTGCAGCAGTGGGCCTCGGGGACCTCGCTGGACGCGCTCGGCCTGCTCGGCTGACCGCCGCCCGAGCCCCCTCACTCCCCGACCCGGCCCCGCGCCCCCTCGATGTGCCCGAGATACCGCTGCGTCCACGCGCACATCAGGTGGGTCGTCTCGCGCAGGGCCAGCCCCGGTTCGGTGAGGGTGTAGTCGACGCGGGGCGGGACGGTCGGGTGCACGTGACGCTCCACCAGCCCGTTCCGCTCCAGCATCCGCAGGTTCTGGGTGAGCATCTTGTGGCTGATGCCCTCGACCCGGTCGCGGACCTCGCTGAAGCGCACGGTGGTGTCGCCGAGCGCGTCGATGATCAACAGCGCCCACTTGTTGGCGAGCTCCGAGAAGATCTCGCGGGCCAGCGAGTCGGCGCGGCTCAGATCCGCGTCCTCGGGTGTGCCGCTGAGCTGCTTGGTCACCATGGGGTTCCCCCGTCACCGAAAAGTGCGTTCTTCCTCGTCAGTACGGACTCTCCTATGGTTCCCGAGTAACCACAAGTGACCGTGGGGCGCGGCCTTCGCGGCCTCCACGACCCCGCGGATGTACGACGACGAGGAGACGGCGACATGGCGATCACCCTGGTGGACCCCGAGGGACTTGTGAAGGTCGGTGCCTACCGGCAGGTGGCCGTGGCGAGCGGATCGCGGCTGGTCTTCGTCGCCGGGCAGGTCGCCTGGGACGCGGACGGCACCACGGTCGGCGTGGGCGATCTCGCCGCCCAGGTCGAACGCTGCTACCTCAACGTCCACACCGCTCTGACCGCCGCCGGCGGCACCTTCGCCGACGTCGCGAAACTGACCGTGTACGTCGTCGACTGGACGCCCGAGAAGATGCCGCAGTTCCTCGACGGGGTCGCCCGCGCCGCCGCGCGACTGGGAGGAACCCCGGCCGCGCCCGGCACGCTCATCGGCGTCGCCGCGCTGGACGCGCCCGAGCACCTGGTCGAGGTGGAGGCGACAGCGGTCCTGGACTGACCGCCGCAGGCCCGCCCGGGCCTCCGCGCCCCACCCGTCGCCCGTCGCCCGTCGCCCGTCGCCTTCCGCCGTCTGCCGTCTGCCGTCTGCCCTGGGCCGTTAACCGTCCGCCGTCCGCCTTCCGCCTTCCGCAGCAGCTGCGCCATCCGGTCGAAGGCGCACCGCTCGGCGTGCTCGCGCGAGGTGACGCCGTCCCGGTCGGCGAGGCCCGGGGTGGCCCCCGGGCGAGCAGCAGACGGACGCACTCCGGGTGGTCCGGGCCCCGTCGCCGAGGATCACCGCCTTGAGGAGCGCGCTCCACCCCGGGGCCGTTGACGTGGTCCACCTCCATCGACGCCTCCCGCAACGCGGCCCCGGACGTACGGCACGTGCCCGCGCTCGGCGGCCGGGATGAGCGCGGTACCGCCGAACCGGTTCCGCAGGGTCTGATCCGGCTCGGGCGGCAGCACCGTCCGCATCATCTCGACGCCGCCGGTGACCCCGGTGAAGCCGGTGACCAGCCAGGCACTGCCGTCCCGGTCGTCCTGCGCGCCCGGACCGGCCCCGACACCGACCAGCGCCCGGGCCACCGCGACATGGCCGCCGAGCGAGGCGAGCAGCAGCGGGGTACGCCCGAGGCGTCGCTCCGACCTGGACCGTCACCGGCGACGACCTCTCGGCCACCAGCCGCGTGCCCCGTACGACCGGGTGATCACGGCCTGTGCCGTCCGCCGCGTCCCCCACGCCTGGCCCCGCCAGACCCCGCCGGGCGGCGTCATCCTCACCACGCTGGGTTCGTGGCCGCACGGCGCCGGGCTCGCCAAGGTCACCGTCGGCGCGGACGGGACCACCGTGGGACGGATCGTCAGGCCGGTCTCGTTCATGCAGGACCACGCCCAGGCCCAGCCACCCGTGACCGGCGACCTGGCCGCGCGTGCGGCCTGCGCCGACAGCGAGCGGGAGGTACGCGTTCCGCCCCCGTCCTGGACGAGTGGACTCCGGCCCTACTCGCCCAGCTGCCCGTCCCGGACGCGCAGCTCGTCCACGCCCGTGCGGCAGAGGGCGAGCAGCGGACGCACTTGTTCGCCCCGTCCGCGAGTCCTCCGCCGGGTTCATTTCCGGCGCACCGGCCTCAGCCGGCTGAGCTGTGCGGCAGCGCGGGCCCGTCCGGCTCTGGGACCAGGTCGAGGAGGTCCTGCTCGCCTGGCGGCGCGGGGAGTCCGGGCATCGACGCCGTACGGCCGGGCGGGGTGACGGAGGCGGCGCACCACTACTGGCTCGACGGCGCGAGCGCCCCGCCCCTGCGCTGGGAGCACGCTCTGCGGTGAGCCGCGCCCCCTACCGCCTCCGCCCCGCCCGGCGCCGGATCATCCACGGCAGCACGTACCAGCACAGCCCGAACCAGACCATCACGCCGCCCACCAGCACCTCGGCCAGCAGCGACGGGACGGCGGTGCGCAGTATCAACAGCAGCGTGCCGCAGATGGTGAGGGCGAGCAGGACCATGCCGCAGACCATGAGGCGGGCGGCGGCGTCGACCAGTTCGTCCTTGACCCGCAGGCCGGAGAGGAACCGGTGGAGGGAGACGGGGGCGATGAGGGAGGCGGTCGCCAGGGCGGCGAGGACCACGGTGGCGACGTAGATACCGCGGTCGAGTCCGGCCAGTTCGCCGAAGAGCGAGGTGAAGGCGACGCTCAGCAGGAAGCCGAAGAGGATCGAAATGCCCGTCTGCGCGACCCGCGTCTCCTGGAGGACCTCGTTCCACTTCCGGTTGACCCGCTCCCGGGCCGTCTCCGGACGCTCCTCCTCCAGCTGGGGCGGCCCCACGGCCGCCGTGCGGGTGTACTGCCCGCAGGAGCAGGAAGGGCAGGTGTACGGGTCGGTCATGGTCATGGTCGGCACCCTCCGTCTCAGCTCCGTCCGTGTGCCCCGATCCGGCACGAACATGCAGGTGGGGCAGGCGCCGCCGGTCCGCCGGGGGACGGAAGCCCCGGCTCTGGGAGCAGCTCGACACCGCCGTCTGGGACGAAGACGGCATCGGCGGCGCCACCACGCGTCCCGGCCTCTTCGACGAGGCGGACGGCATGGACGGGGGGGCCGGCATCGTGCTGCTGCGGACCGAGAACGCGGGGCCCTCTCCGTCCCACCGCCGACGACTTCACCTCGGGGACACCTCGTGGACACCTCGGGGACACCTCGGGCGGGATGCACGGGTGACCGCCACCTTCGACGGGCGCGAGGCGCAGAACGTCGCGGTCGCCGTCAGCCCCGGCAGCGGAGCACCGACGTCCCACTTCACCCCGGCCCGGCCTGGAGTACCCCGGGTCCAGCCTGCGCGTCCCGCGCGTACCGCTGGACCGGGGCGAGCACTGCAAGCTGCTGGTGCTGCTCAGTGGCGGCACCGTCGGCTCCCAGGGGACGGTCAGCGGCGGCGTCCAGGACGGCGACGTGCACCCCGACGAGTCGCTGACCCCGGACGAGAAGCCCTCGGTGTTCAGCCGGCCGGCCCGTCTGGCCTCGATGGCGTTCCTGGCCGGGATCACTTTGCTGGCGGGGCTGCTCGTCACCGACGGGCAGACACCCCCGCCGTTGGAGTGTGCGACGGGCACGCTGGAGGTGCCGGGCTCGACGGCGTTCGCGCCGGTCGCGAAGGAGTCGGCCGAGGCGTACGCGCAGCAGTGCCCCGGCTCGCGGATCACCGTGCCGGCGCACGGGGAGGATCGTCGGCTTACGGGAGTACCGCCGGCTTACGGGAGCTGGCCGAGCGCGGGGCGGCGGAGAGCGGGACCCCGGCGCTGGTGGCGCTCTCGGACGGGCCCGCCCCGGAGCGCCGGGAGACCGGGGACACCGACGCCGGCGGAGGCGGCGGAGGTGCCGGACGCGGCGGAGGTGCCGGACGCGGCGGGCTGGCAGGGACGCGGCTCGCCGCCTCCGCCTGCACACTGCGCGCCCACGAGGAGGTGCCCGTGCGTGATCTGGCCCTGGCCGACCTGCGGCGCGTCTACGCGGGCGAGGTCACCGACTGACGTGAGGTCGGCGCCGGAGGCTCCCTGCCGACCGTGCTGGTCAGCCGGGGCGCCGCGTCGGACATCCGGGGCGTACTGCGACGCCGGCTGCTGAACGGTGCGTTCGAGCCGCCCGCCTCCTCGCGGGACTGCTCACCCGAGGACCACCCGAGGACCACCCGAAGGCGCGCCCGGTCCGCTGCGAGCTGGACAGCACGGAGCAGGTCATCACGACCGCCGCCCGCACCCCGGGCGCGCTCGGCCACAGCGAACCGCGCACCACCAGCACCCTGGAGGGCGTCCACAAGCTCAGCCTCGACGGACAGTGCCCCTAGCTGGACGAAGCGGGCCGCGACGCGTACCCGTACCGGGAGATCGAGTACGTGCGCCTACGGGCGGCCGCCGGCCGACTCGCCGGCCTCCGGATCCTGGCCTTCGCGACGCGCGGGCCCGGGCAGGACGTGGTCCGCGTCCACGGGCACCTGCCGTGCCGGACGCCCGAGGGACTGCGGATGGGCGCCGCCGACTGAGGCTCGGCCGCCCGGGGTTCAGTTGTCGCCCGGCTCCGGGAACTTTTCGCCGAAGTGGTACGGGGCCAGGCAGTAGCTGAAGCCCGCCTCCCCGTTCAGCTCGATCTTCTCCCGCTCGCAGTAGGCCGCGAGGCCGTCAGCGATGCGCCAGCCGCCGCGGCCGCTCTCGCCGTCGAACCAGAAGACGCCGCCCGCGTAATGGATCGTGGCACCGGACTCCGGGTCGGTGAGGTTGAGCGACTCGTAGTTCTCCGGGCGGTCGCGGACCAGGGCGACCAGGTCGTCGGGGACGCCCTCGTAGAGGGAAGCCTGGAGGGCGTAGTCGTCCTCGGCGTAGAGGTTGAGGGAGCCCTCGTGGTCGAAGGTCAGCAGGAGAGCGCGACCGTCGGTGGTGAAGTACCAGACCGCGGACTGGCCACCGCCGTCGTTCCAGGCGAGTCGCTCGGCGCCGTCGACGGTGGTCGGCTCCACGTCCACCTCGGCGGCGACCAGCGCGGCACGCCGCCGGACCTCGTCGAGCGGGGTGGCCTGAAGCGCCTGCCAGGTGGCGTTCTCCGCGAGAAGGGCGCTGCTGCTGTCGTTGCTCATGCGGGGAAGGGTAGGGGACCGGACCGACAACGGCGCCGGCCGGACGGGACGGGCAGCGGGCGTCCGCCACCCGCCACAACCGTCACAGCCGTCACTGCCGCCGGGCCACGCCAGGCGCTCGGAACCGAGTCAGCACGGTAGGCATGGCTGAGCACGCTGAGCGTGGTTGAGCAAGCTGAGCGTGGTTGAGCAAGCTGAGCGTGGTTGAGCACCGTGAACACGTTGAGCCCGAACGTGCCTCGGCGCCCGCCGCGCACCGGTCGAGGTGGGCGCACCGTTCCCGGTGGCCTCGGCACCGATCACGCCGCGGCCGACCGGCCCAGCCCGTGACAGCACACCGGCTGGACGGACAAGGCGAACAAGGCCACCCGAGCGACAGGACGGGGGAGCCGCGTGAACGGCATCGACCAGCACGCCGTAGACGACGCCATCGTCCACGCCTTCAAGGAGGTCAGGAGCGCGATGGACACCCACAGCGAGAAGAGCCTCCGCATGTACGGCGAGGCTCTGACCGCCCTGCAGGAACTGCGCAAGGCGCCGCCGCCGACCAGCCGCCCGCACGCTGAGCACCGACACGCCACTCCTCCCCGCGCCAACGGAGCTGCCGGTTCCCCTACCTGGACACCGGCGCCTCCCGGCCCGTACTCCTCGCCCGCTACGGCCACTTCAGCGGAGGCGCCCCGTACGCACCGCCGAGCACCACCCTCGCCCCGCCACCGCGTGCTCGTCCCGCCCTGCGCGTCCACAGCTTCTCCGAGGGCGACGGCACCTTCACACCGCAGGAGTACACGGCCGACCGGCACCGCCGCACCGCGCGTCCACCGAGACCAGCGCCCGCCCCCCTGCCCTGCCGACCGCCGCCGACCGGTCCACGCCGTGGGCATCGGCGGTCACGCGCCCCCAGCACTCGGACTCTCCCCACCGACCGCGCACCGGCGACAGGGGCAAGGAGGGGACGGCGAGGGCATGACGTCATCGGCTACGTGAACGGCGACAGCGACATAGGTAGGAACGAGGGACGAGTTCCGCTCCGGACGCCACCCTCCTGCGCCTCACAAGCGTCCCTCCACGTCCTGCCCATCCATGCCCGCCCCATTACGCGACCTCACGACAGCCCAAGAACACCCCTGACGGTCCCTCACCCCAAGACCCCCTCACCCGGGATGGCCGCTCTCCCAGAACCGACCGGAACCCCTCACTCCCCGCTCCCCGCCCCATCTCCGACCACCGCCCCGAGCCCTCTGCCCCCCTCTCGGCCCCACACCTCCCACCGCAGGTCAGCCCTCCCCCCACTCCAACCACTTGCCGCAACGATCTTCATTGCCCGGCGTCACACGGCGTGATACACAGAGTGACATTGCGTGTCCTCGGGCGTCGCTCCTCGTTACCGGCGGGGCGCGCGGACGGGTTCCCGCGCAAACTCGGCCAGGGATTGGCGCCAATGAGGTGCCGCAACACCACACTCCTCGGCGAGAATGGGCGTGACCTCTGCACACCGGCAGGGGGCCAGGAACAACCCACTAGGGGCGGTGAGTTACATGCTTATGGCAGCCGACAAGGGCGACATCACCACCATCATCGGCGGGATCGCCCCCAACTGGGGGCCCTTCGGCGAGCTGGGGAACGAAGCGAAGACCATGATCCAGGTGGTCATGGCCATCGCCATCCTGCTCTGCCTGGGCATCGCGATCTGGGGCGCGGCCAAGCAGCGCATCGGCGCGACGGCACTGCGCGACACCTTCAGCGCTGAACAGGGCAAGGGCCTGATCATCGCCGGTCTGACCGGCGTCTTCATCATCGGCTCCCTCGGCACACTCTTCACGATCGTGTACGGCATGGCCGTCTGACCGCCCGTCCCGCCCCGCGCCCCCGTCCCCACCAACCGCCCGTCGCGCCCACCGGCTGAGGTCGTGTCTCCCTGATGTCCAGTCACCACACCGCGCCCGCGCGGCCACGAGCAGGACTACCGTCGTACGTAGCCCACCGACCGGTGCGGCACTGCGTCGACGTCGAGGGGGCGTACGCGGCATGAACCCGGGAGACGAACGGGGCTACGACACCGACGAGCGGTACGGCGGCGCGGGCCAGACCCGCACCCGCCTCCCCGGCGACGAGGACGCCTACGACACCACCCGCCGCTCCATGCGCCCCTCCAGGAGCCTCATCACCGTCGTCGGCGTGGTCGTCCTCCTCATCGCCGCCATCGCCTTCGCCAACCAGGGCGGCTCCCAGGACAGCCCCTCGGACGCCCGAGGCCCCGCCGCCTCCGAAACCGCCCCCACCGGCACGGACCCCGTCGACACCACCACCGCCGACATCCCCACCGGCCACCCCCGCACCAAACAGGGCGCGGAGAGCGCAGCAGCGAACTACGCGGTGGCGCTCGTCTCGGCGGAGATCATCAAGCCGGACCGCCGCAACGAGATCATCGACGGCCTCTTCGTTCCCGAGAAGAGGGACGAGCTCAGGGAGAAGTTCGACAAGGCGTACTCGAACAAGTTCCTGAGCGACCTCGGGCTCGACAAGAATGGCGAGGCAGCCCCCGGCTCCACCTACATCTCCAGGACCACGCCCGTCGGCACCAAGATCCGGGGCTACTCCTCCGGCCGAGCCTCTCTGGAGGTGTGGTGCACAGGCGTGTACGGAACAGCGGGCGAGGATTCCCGCAACCCGGTCACCAGCGATTGGTTCACCCTCACCCTCAATCTCCGGTGGATGGAGGACGACTGGAAGGTGGAAGGCTTCTCGCAGGCACCTGGCCCCGCCCCCGTGAACGGTGACAACCGCGTCTCCCCCGCAGACGACATCTCCAAGGCCGTTGAGGAATTCGGGGGCTTCACCTATGCGCGCTAGTTCACGGGCCGTCAAGCTCTCCGCCCTTGCGACGGCGGTGCCCGCAGGGATCCTGCTCACCGCAACCCGCGTGTTCGCAGCCCCGGACCCTCCTGACGACGGCCGCTGCGACCTCGTAGTCGGCTCTGCCCGGGAATTCTGCGAAAGCGAAGGCGGCTCCTCAGGCGGCGGCTCCGGCACCACCTCCGACCCCCTGAGCTCCACCCTCGACCCCCTGGCGTCCCTGGCCAAGGGCTGTGCCCAGGCTGCCGCCTGGACCGTCGACAAGCTCTCCGCCGCCGTCGACTCCACGGCCAACATCGACTTCACCAACCCCCAGTTCCTCCAGCAGTACGCCGTCGTCTTCGCCGCCTCCACGGTCCTGACCCTGCTGTTGTGGCTCCTCGCCGTGGCCAAACGCGCCGTCCGCGGCGTGCCCCTGACGACCGCCCTCTCCGAGGCGATCGGCTTCCTCTGGCTGACCGTGCTCGCCTCCGCCTTCACGCCGCTGATCCTCTACACCGTGGTCTCCGCGACGGACAGCGTCACCACGGTGCTGGCCAAATCCACCGGCGGCCAGACCGACGCCTTCTTCGGCACCTTCTCCGAGGCCCTGAAGAAGGGCGAGGACATCGGCGGCGGTCCGATCATGCTGATCGTCGTCTCCCTCGTCTCCATCCTCGCCGCCGGGGTCCTCTGGCTCGAACTGGTGATCCGCGCCGCCCTGCTCTACGTGGGCGCCCTGCTCGGCACCGTCGTCTACGCCGGCCTGGTCGACAAGAACCTCTGGAAGCACGTGCGCCGCTGGGCGGGAATCATGATCGCCGTGATCCTGGTGAAGCCCGTGATCGTGATCGTGCTCGGCCTCGCCGGCGCGCTCTCCGCCGAGGACGGGCCGAACGCCTTCTCCGCGGTCGTCTCCGGTCTCGCCATCATCCTCCTCGCCATCTTCGCCAGCGCCATGATCTACCGGTTCGTCCCCGGCTTCGGCGACGAGATCGCCAGCTCCCGCAACAACCGCATGTCCCAGGGCGCCGAGCGCGGCGCCGCCGCCGTCCTCTCCTCGCCCGCCGCCCTCGTCTCGCAGGGCATCAAGGCGCACAGCGGCCGCCAGAGCGGCGGCGACGGCGGCGGCTCCTCTCAGCCTCGCCCCGCCAACCAGGCGAGCGGCGGTATCGCGGCCCACGGCTCCCGAGTCGGCTCGGGCGGCGGCTCCCCCAGCGCCCCGCCCCCTCGCTCGGGCAACCCGGTCAACAGCCCGCACGCCGGCTCCCGAGGTGGTTCCACCGGCTCCCCCCGCTCCGGAGGTGACGGGCGTTGACGACGTCGTCCCACTCGATCACTCCCCGCCGGACCTATCTCATCGGCCGCGCCCGCCCCAACGCCGTCATCGGCAAGAACCGTGAGACCGGCGAGATCGTCCTCATCGTCTTCGGGGCGTTCCTCGGCATGATGTGCGGACTGCTGGTACCGACCCTCTCCGTACGCATCGCCCTTCTCGCCGGCCTGCCGATGATCGCGCTGGCCGCTGTCTACGTCCCCTACAAGGGCCGTACGTTCTACAGGTGGTTCGAGATCAACCGCAGCTACAAGCGGATGCTGCGCCGCGGCACCGCCTACCGCTCCTCCGCCGCCGAAGCCGGTGTCCGCCTCGACGGCCGCGAGGTCGCCGTCGGCCCGCCACCCGGCATCGGCCGCATCAACTGGCTCGCCGCGCCCTTCGGCCCGGACGAGATCGCCGTCCTGCTCCACGCCGACCGTCGGACCGTCACCGCCGCCATCGAGATCGAGGGCCCGGGCGTCGGCCTGCGCGACTCCGAGGACCAGGAAGCCCTCGTCGACCGCTTCGGCACCCTGCTGAAGCACGTCGCCAACGGCGACGGCTTCGTCACCCGCATCCAGATGCTGGCCCGCACCCTCCCCGCCGACCCGGACGCCCATGCCAAGGACGTCGCCCAGCGCGGCGACTCCCGCTCCCCCGGCTGGTTGCGCAGCTCGTACGACCAGCTCCAGTCGATGGTCTCCACCTCCAGCGAGCAGCACCGCGCCTACCTCGTCGCCTGCATGCACCACTCCCGCGAACTGGCCTCCGAGGCCAACGCCATGGCCCGCGCCTCCCGTCGCCAGGGCGGCGGCCGCCGCCTGGACCGCGACGCCGGACTCGCCGTGGTCATGGCCCGCGAGCTCACGGACATCTGCTCGCGTCTCCAGGAGGCGGACATCCGCGTCCGCCAGCCCCTCGGCCAGAGCCGCCTCTCCTCGCTGATCCACTCCATGTACGACCCCGACCACCCCATCGACCACATCCAGGCCATGTCCCAGCGCAACGCCTGGCCCGCCGAACTCGACGCCGTCGAGCCGACCTTCCTCAAGGCGAAGACCCGCGAGTCCACCACCCGCGCCCCCTGGTGCCACGCCACCGCGTGGGTGAAGGAATGGCCGATGACCCCGGTGGGCGTCAACTTCCTCGCCCCTCTGCTCGTCCACACACCGGACGTGATCCGCACCGTCGCGGTCACCATGGACCTCGAACCGACCGAGGTCGCCATCGAGCGCATGCTCACCGAGAAGACCAACGACGAGGCGGACGCCTCCCGCGCCGCGAAGATGAACCGCACCGTCGACCCGCGCGACGCCGCCGCTAACTCGCGCCTCGACCAACGCGGCGATGACCTGGCCAGCGGCGCGGCCGGGGTGAACCTCGTCGGCTACATCACGGTCTCCTCCCGCAGCCCCGAAGCCCTCGCCCGCGACAAGCGCACCATCCGCGCCTCGGCCGGAAAGTCGTACCTGAAGCTGGAGTGGTGCGACCGCGAGCATCACCGCGCCTTCGTCAACACCCTGCCCTTCGCCACCGGCATCCGCCGCTGACGCCGTACGCCACGACCCGCTGAAGGAGGGCCTGCCATGCGCGATCCGCTGACCGCCCTGACGGAGACGTTCACCTCGTTCCTCTTCGGCAAGGTGGAGACGACCCGGCTGCCCGTCCGAACCTCCACCGGACAGGCGCAGGCCGTGTACCTGCCGACTGCCGCACCCGGCCTCGGCGACTCGGGTGTGATCATCGGCCGGGAGGTGTACAGCGGCAAGGGCTACATCTACGACCCGTTCCAGCTCTACGGCCAACAGCTGCCGGCCCCCCACTGGCTGGTCCTCGGCGAGTCCGGCAACGGCAAGTCGGCTCTGGAGAAGACATACGTCCTGCGCCAGCTGCGCTTCCGCGACCGCCAGGTCGTCGTCCTCGACGCCCAGGGCGAGGACGGGGTCGGCGAGTGGAACCTGATCGCCGAGCAGCTCGGCATAACTCCCATCCGCCTCGATCCGACGGCCGCCCTCGACATGGGCATCCGCCTCAATCCGCTGGACCCCTCGATCACCACCACCGGCCAGTTGGCATTGCTGCGCACCATCATCGAGGTCGCCATGGGCCACGGCCTCGACGAACGCTCGGGCTTCGCCCTCAAGGTCGCCCACGCCTACGTCACCAACTCGGTCACCGACCGCCAGCCGGTCCTCACCGACATCGTCGAGCAACTGCGTCACCCGAAGCCGGAGTCGGCCGAGGCGATGAACGTCGCCATCGACGACGTCCGCGCCTGGGGCCTGGACGTGGCGCTCGTCCTCGACCGGCTCGTCGACGGCGACCTGCGGGGCATGTTCGACGGTCCGACGACGGTCGGCATCGACCTCGACGCCCCCCTCATCGTCTTCGACCTCTCCCACATCGACCGGAACTCCATCGCCATGCCGATCCTCATGGCGATCGTCGGGGTGTGGCTGGAGCACACCTGGATCCGTCCCGACCGCAAGAAGCGCATCTTCCTTGTTGAAGAGGCCTGGCACATCATCAACTCGCCCTTCGTGGCCCAGCTCTTCCAGCGACTGCTGAAGTTCGGCCGACGCCTCGGCCTCTCCTTCGTGGCCGTGGTCCACCACCTCTCCGACGTGGTGGACGGCGCGGCGGCCAAGGAGGCGGCCGCCATCCTCAAAATGGCCTCCACCCGCACCATCTACGCTCAGAAGGCCGACGAGGCCCGTGCCACCGGCCGCGTCCTGGGCCTGCCACGCTGGGCCGTGGAGATCATCCCGACGCTGACGCCAGGCATCGCGGTATGGGACGTCAACGGGAACGTGCAGGTCGTCAAGCACCTGATCACGGAGACGGAACGCCCCCTGGTCTTCACCGACCGGGCCATGACCGAGTCGTCCTTCGACCCGGACGACCTGGGATTCAACGCGGACCTCCTCGCCGCGGAACAGGAGGCGGAGGAGCGAGCGGCCCAGATGGAGCAGCAGGTGCGCGCCCACTACCCGGACGCCGGGCACCCCGAGTCGACGTCCACGGTGGCCTGACATGGCCGGCGCTCCCCGTGAACACGGCCCCGCGGCCGATGGAGCCCCCGCCCAGCGCGGTGTCCCCGACGGCCTGCTGATCGGCGTCCTGGCCCTTCTCCTCGCCTCGGCCTGCCTGGTGTGGACAGCGACGGGACTCGCCGGCCTCTTCAGCCACGGCGCGTGGCCGGACGGCGTGGACTTCACCCGCACACCGGCGGCCCTGCGCTCCCTGCTCACCGCACCGCAGGACCTGCCTGCCGCCTGGCCCGCGACCCCGCCCGCGCAACTCTCCGGCTGGGGCCTGTTCTGGGGCCTGGCCATCGGCCAGCTCCTCCTGGCCCTCACCCTGGCACTGGCCGTCGCCTTCTCCCTCGCCCGCCGCAAAGCCGCCCGCAGCAACCGACACGCGGCCCACGCCGGCTTCTCCTCGGGTCCCTCTCCCGTCGGCACAGCGACCACCGCCGAACCGACCCTCCGGAAACACACGCCCAAACCCTCCACACAGACTTCCGCACCACACCCCCCGGCCGCAGCCAGGCCAGGGCCGTCCTCCTCCAGTCCCTCCCCTCACGAGACCGAGCCCCAGCCGCAACAGCAGGACTCCGTACAGCGATCCTTCGCGGCTGCCCCTCCGAGCACCCCCGTCGAAACGATGTTCCCCTCTCCACGAGCGGAACAAGCCGCTCCCCTGATCACTCGTTCGAGTGCTTACGACGTCGGCTCCGGTCCTCCGGGAGCCACCCCGCAACTCCTGCTGGGCGCCCCGGACTCCCGCCTGCGCCTGGCGGCTCAAGCCCTCCAGGAGGCCGAGGGCGCCGCACTGGTCGTCACCTCCCACCCGGCCCTCTGGGCCGAGACCAAGGACGCCCGCGCGAAGCTCGGCCCGGTCCACCTGTACGACCCGTCCCACCGCTGCGACGCCCCTAACCGGCTCCGCTGGTCCCCGACCAGCGGTTGCCACGAGATGCCCACGGCCGCGTCCAGGGCCGTCGCCCTCCTCGCACCGGTCAGACCGCTCTCCACCTTGGACTCTGCCGTCGCCGACACCGCCCAGACGCTGCTCCGCTGCTTCCTGCACGCCGCGGAGACCGCGGACAAAGGCGTCAAGCACCTCCACCGCTGGGCCCAGGGCGGTCAGCTCCAGGAGGCGGTCACGGTCCTCCGTACGCACCCCCGCGCGGCGGCCGGCAGCGCCGGCGAGCTGGAGAGCGCCCTCACCGCCCACCCCGTACGCCGCGACCAGGCACTCCAGCTCACCGCCAAGGCTCTCGGCTCGCTCAGCTCCGTCCACATCCGCAACGCGTGCGGGGCGAACCGAGCCGATGCGGCGGCCGTGGAGTCATTCGTCGCCGAAAGGGGCAGCCTCTACGTGGTGGGGGAGTCCGTGGAGGACCCCAAGTCCCATCCGGGTGCGGTACCTCTGGTCACCGCGTTCGCCTCATACGTGGTCGAGCACGGCCGCCGCGTGGCCGCACGGTCACCCGCCGGCCGGCTCGACCCACCAGCTCTCCTGGTCCTCGAGGACCTGGCCGCGGTCGCTCCCTTCCCCGAGCTTCCCGGCCTTCTTACGGCGGCTCCCCTCGAAGGCATTCACCCCCTCGTCCTGCTCCGCTCCCAGGAACAGGCCCGGAGCCGCTGGCCGGGCCAGTCGCTCCTCTCGAAGCCCACGGAGTGAGCGTTCCTCAGCACGACCACCGGTCGGTTGGTGGCCTCGGTGCTCGGCAACGGACGAGGCTCCCGGTCCTTGGGGGACATACCCGACGTGGCAACCCGCAGGCCCAGGAGCCGTCTTGGTTCCCTCTCCTCATGCGCGCCGGCCAAATGAGTCACCATCCGCACCAGCGCCCCTCTTCTCCCCTTCGCCCTGCCTTCGCGCGGTTGCTGACAGGTCACCGTCTGATGTCCCGGTGGATTCACCGCAAGACCCGACGCCGCGAGCCGCATGGCAGAGGCCGACGCCGCTTTCCTCACCCTGGAGAGGCAAGCCGAAAAGGCTCCATGACTGCCCTGAAACGCAGCAAAGCCCGGGTGGTGGGTGGATACGGAGAGCCGTATCCACCCACCACCCGGGCAACAAAAAAGTGGTGGTCCCCGGACCGAAATCCGGGGACCACCACTCTGAATAATAGTTCGGCGGCGACCTACTCTCCCACAGGGTCCCCCCTGCAGTACCATCGGCGCTGTAAGGCTTAGCTTCCGGGTTCGGAATGTAACCGGGCGTTTCCCTCACGCTATGACCACCGAAACACTACGAAACACACCAGCAACCACAACCCACCAGAAGATGAGTGTGCGGTTGGTGTTCGTGGTTTCAGAACCAACACAGTGGACGCGAGCAACTGAGGACAAGCCCTCGGCCTATTAGTACCGGTCAACTCCACCCCTTACAGGGCTTCCATATCCGGCCTATCAACCCAGTCGTCTACTGGGAGCCTTACCCTCTCAAGGAGGTGGGAACACTCATCTCGAAGCAGGCTTCCCGCTTAGATGCTTTCAGCGGTTATCCCTCCCGAACGTAGCCAACCAGCCATGCCCTTGGCAGAACAACTGGCACACCAGAGGTTCGTCCGTCCCGGTCCTCTCGTACTAGGGACAGCCCTTCTCAATATTCCTACGCGCACAGCGGATAGGGACCGAACTGTCTCACGACGTTCTAAACCCAGCTCGCGTACCGCTTTAATGGGCGAACAGCCCAACCCTTGGGACCGACTCCAGCCCCAGGATGCGACGAGCCGACATCGAGGTGCCAAACCATCCCGTCGATATGGACTCTTGGGGAAGATCAGCCTGTTATCCCCGGGGTACCTTTTATCCGTTGAGCGACGGCGCTTCCACAAGCCACCGCCGGATCACTAGTCCCGACTTTCGTCCCTGCTCGACCCGTCGGTCTCACAGTCAAGCTCCCTTGTGCACTTACACTCAACACCTGATTACCAACCAGGCTGAGGGAACCTTTGGGCGCCTCCGTTACACTTTAGGAGGCAACCGCCCCAGTTAAACTACCCATCAGACACTGTCCCTGATCCGGATCACGGACCCAGGTTAGACATCCAGCACGACCAGAGTGGTATTTCAACGACGACTCCACACACACTGGCGTGCATGCTTCACAGTCTCCCACCTATCCTACACAAGCCGAACCGAACACCAATATCAAACTGTAGTAAAGGTCCCGGGGTCTTTCCGTCCTGCTGCGCGAAACGAGCATCTTTACTCGTAATGCAATTTCACCGGGCCTATGGTTGAGACAGTCGAGAAGTCGTTACGCCATTCGTGCAGGTCGGAACTTACCCGACAAGGAATTTCGCTACCTTAGGATGGTTATAGTTACCACCGCCGTTTACTGGCGCTTAAGTTCTCAGCTTCGCCACACCGAAATGTGACTAACCGGTCCCCTTAACGTTCCAGCACCGGGCAGGCGTCAGTCCGTATACATCGCCTTACGGCTTCGCACGGACCTGTGTTTTTAGTAAACAGTCGCTTCTCGCTGGTCTCTGCGGCCACACCCAGCTCAGAGTGCAAGACTCATCACCAGACATGGCCCCCCTTCTCCCGAAGTTACGGGGGCATTTTGCCGAGTTCCTTAACCATAGTTCACCCGAACGCCTCGGTATTCTCTACCTGACCACCTGAGTCGGTTTAGGGTACGGGCCGCCATGAAACTCGCTAGAGGCTTTTCTCGACAGCATAGGATCATCCACTTCACCACAATCGGCTCGGCATCAGGTCTCAGCCACATGCACGACGGATTTACCTATCGCACGGCCTACACCCTTACCCCGGGACAACCACCGCCCGGGATGGACTACCTTCCTGCGTCACCCCATCACTCACCTACTACCAGCTCGGGTCACCGGCTCCACCACTTTCCATTCCCCGAAGGGTCCGGAACGGCTTCACGGGCTTAGCATCACTGGATTCAATGTTTGACGCTTCACAGCGGGTACCGGAATATCAACCGGTTATCCATCGACTACGCCTGTCGGCCTCGCCTTAGGTCCCGACTTACCCTGGGCAGATCAGCTTGACCCAGGAACCCTTAGTCAATCGGCGCACACGTTTCTCACGTGTGAATCGCTACTCATGCCTGCATTCTCACTCGTGAACCGTCCACAACTCGTTTCC